>NZ_JBEXGM010000026.1:0-113344 GCF_040607335.1 Streptomyces sp. NPDC005303
CAGCAGCCTCGGCTATCGCAGTCCCGCCGAATACGAGACCGCACTCGCAGCCTGACCATCACACCGATGGTGTCCGTCAAAGCGGAACAAGCTCAAGTGGTTCGCCGCTCCGCGTCGTGAAGACGCGGCTGGTCGGGCTCCACTCCATCCCGCGCGATGCCCGCTCCTGCTTCTGCCATCGCATGTGCTCTTCGAGGACGTCGACCACCTGCTTCGGCAGAGCGATGGTCCGGCGGCTCTTCCTGGTCTTGGTATCACCGTGCTTGCGGACCGAGCGCCACACCGCGACGTGCGGCGGGGCCCCGTCCTTCGGCTCCAGGAAAACGTGATCCCAGGTAAGGGGCCGCGCCTCTTCCGTGCGTACACCGCTGAGCAGTGAGAGCACGAGGTAGGCGTACAGCCGTGAGGGGCGCGCGGCAATGAGCACCGCTTTCGCCTGCTCCAAGTTCAGCGCCTTGCTCGGGCGGCCGGGGCGCCCCTCCGGTGCGGTGACGAGTAGGGCGACGTTCCTCGCGGCCTTGTCCCTGCGCTGAGCGTGCGCGACGGAGCGGCGCAGAATGGCGAGCAGGTCGCGCAGGCTTCGCGTCGCGAGGAATTCGGCCCTGTCGTCCAGCCAATCGTCGACGTCGTCCGCGCTGAGATCCTTCAACTTGGCCTTGCCGATGAACGGAATCAGGTGCTTGTTCGCCATCGAGCGGTTCTTGCCGATGGTGCCTTTCTCGTCGCGACCCTTGAGTCCACGCTCCAACCAGTCGTTCACCGCGTCGGCCACGGTGTAGTTGGCCGGCGCTTTGACGCCGGTCTGCATCTCCTTCTTCAGGTCCCGGATCTTGTTGCGCACTTCGGTCTTCGTCTTGCCGTACACCTTCGGTCGGCGGCGCTTGCCGTTCGGGGCGTACCCCAGGGAGACGGCTCCCACAAAGCTTTTCTTGACGGGGTCCCAATAGATCGTGTCCGCACCGTGGCCTGCCCTTTGGGCGCGCTTCGGGGTCTCGCTCATGTTCTGTTGTTCCTCCATAGGACAGGGCCGCGCCCTGATGGACGCGGCCCTGTAGATCAGTGGTGAAGGTGATTCAGGCGGTGGCCTCTGCCTCGCTCTTGAGGAGTTCGACGTACCGCGCGATGTACTCCGGCGGCACGAGTCGGCGGCGGCCTATGCGGACGGTCTGAAGTCGCCCGAGGCGTATCTCCTCGTAGACCATCGAGCGTCCGATCCTGAGTGCCTTGGCTGCTTCTTCGGGGCGATAGAGGAGCTGTTCGGCAGGTTCAGCAACGGTGGCCATGCGGCGGTGCCTCCTCGGCAGGGTTCCGGGGACTGTGGCCCCCTTCCTGTCAGGTCCGCTACTTCCGCTACCTCCGCTACCTCCCTGGTCAGGGGCATGATCCAGGTAGCGGATAGGGGTAGCGGTAGCGGATGGAGCCGCTACCGGCCCCGGGTTCGTGACCGCGGGGCGGGTAGCGGATGGGGTGTTGCGGTAGCGGATGCGGAGCGGCTTGCCGCTACCCGGAAACCGCCTCTGAGCTGCCCGGTAGCGGAGGTAGCGGAAGTAGCGCACTTTCCGCGGGGGGCGGGCAGTAGCGCTGCCACGCGTCGTGCAGATCGCTCGCGTAGTAGCCCTTCATGACGCTCCCGCCTGCCTTGATGTTGCGGGCCGCGATGGGTGTGTTGTCCGCGGTCATGTACTCGCGCAGCATCCGAGACAGCCCGCGGGCATCGAGCGGCTTGCCGCTCATGTCCGCCCACGGCGCCTCTTCCAGGCTGTGCAGCCTGTCGAGGATAGCGACGGTGGGCAGGCGGTCTATGCCGTTGAACACGTAGTCGCGCAAGTCCGTGAGCAGGCGGATACCGATGCTGCCCTTGTCGCTGGTCTTGGCCGCGTTCACCAGCTCGATGCACGCGGTTCGGGCCTGCTCCGGCCACGCGCCGCCCGCGGCGTCCGCGATGGCGAGCAGGGGTTCCCACACGTCCGCGGGCCGGTCGCTGATGCCCTCCGGCAGTGCCGGGAACACCCCGTCGACCAGGTGGCGCACGGACTGTGCCCATGCGGCGAGCCGGTCACGCAGCGCGTGGCCCTCCTTCTCGTGGATACGCTGCCGGAACGGCTCAACCCGCTCGTTCGGTGCACGGCGACGCATGCGGACGATGACCGAGCGGGTCAGGATTGTGTCCGGCAGCGAGCCGAGACCGGCGACGGCGACCCCGCAGAACGACGGGAACTCCTGCACCTGCTGATTGGAGCCGTCGCCGACGCAGCGCCACATGACGCCGGAGCGACGGTGACCGGCGTTCAGGAAGCCGCGGAGCTGTTCGTTCTCTCCGGCCTTGGGACCGAATACGGTGTCAATCTCGTCGAACAGGATCGTGGGGCGTCCCTCCATGCCAGACACCGCGCGGAAGAGCGCGGAGGCGGAAGCGTTGACCGCGACCATCGGTTGCGGCACGAGGGTTTCCACGATCTCCAGCGCGCGCGATTTGCCGGAGCCGGGTTCCGGCGACAGGAAGGCGAGCCGCGGTGTGGAGTCGAAGCAGTCGAGCAGGTGCGCGTGCGCGTCCCACAGCGTCACTGCGACGTACGCGGCTTCGAGAGGGAAGATGTTGAAGCGGCGGTGGAAGGCTTCGACTTCGTCGAGCAGTGCGGAGCCGTCCATGGCGGGTGCCGGCGGGTTGGTGCTCATGCCGCCTGCCTCCCTTCCTGGTTGGTGCGGAGCGGGCATGCGTCACGGTGGGCAGCGTGGTCGTCGACCAGGGCGAGCACCTTCGGGCGTCCGACGGCGCTTCGGTCCCTGCCGCACAGGCACTTCGAGGTAGCGGTGGGCACGGCGCCGCGCGGCGCAGCGATGCACAGCCACGCGACCGGATAGCGACCGTCGCCCGGGTGCGGGTCGGGACGAAGAACAGAGGGGACGCCCTTGCGGGCGGCGCCTTTCGGCTCGCCCACGGCCGAACCGGGCCCGGCTTCAACGGCGAGGCACGGACCGGTGGGAGTTGTGGAATGGCTCTTCAGGGAGGGGCGGAGAGGGGTGCTCATGCCGCCCTCCGCTGACTGTTGCGAGGGATGGACCACTCCAGACCGCTGCGAATGGTCGCCTCACACGACCGCGGCGACAGACCGGCCTGCTCCCCCGCCCACTGAAGAGCCTCCTCAACCTGCTCCCTGGGAAGGTCGCCCCACGCGACGAACCGCCCCAAGGCTCGCGCCGCTCGGAGCAAGGTGGCGTTGCGCTCACCCTCCGGCGCCTGCCGTACGGCCGCGGTTTCCGCGTTCAAGCCCGATGCTGCGTAGTTGGAGGCGCGAACGGCCGATGGTGCAGCCGTCAATGCTTGCGAAGCCTGACGAGCCGTCAGGCGAGCGCGCAGCCATTCCGGCAGAGGTGCGGGCGGCACGTCGTTGACGATCGCGTAGGCGCCCGTGGGGGTGAGGCTTCCGGGGGCAACGACGTAGCCACCCCACGCGCGGGTGTCGATACGCTTACCGAGCCGTCCGGCGGTGTTGCCGAGCCGGGCCCCGGGCGGGGCGGCGAAGTACAGATGCACCCCACCGCCCGCAGTCCGCACCGTGCGCGTAGTGGGCACAGCCTGTCCGGCGCGCTCGCAGAGCGCCCTGAAGGTCGTCACGCCGTGAGGCGTGTCCACACTGCTCTTCCGCTTGGGCATGTCGAGGTCGACGACGACCAGCCCAGACGGGCCGGTCGCGATGCCCACGTTGAACGCCAGATCGCCCCACGCGCGGCGGATGCGATCCGGGTCGATGGTGGCGCGCTCTTCCCACTTCCGGTGACCGCCCGCGCAGTCCCCGATGCCGGGGCAGACGTCTTCACCGTGCAGAGCCGGACGCTTGTCGCCGGGGCGGAGCGGGAGAACGGCCCACCCCTGCTCGGCAGCGGCAAGAGCGGCGTACAGGAGGTGACGGTTCATGCCGTCACCCCCGCCATGCTCGAAGGGGTGGCATGGGCCGGACGGCCCTCGCCCAAACGCACTCGTTGGGTCATGCTGGAGATCTCCTGCTCTCTTGGAGGGACTGGAGAACCGGGGCGGGCGCAGGCTTGTGGTGAGACGGCGCCCGCCCCGGGCGTAGCTAGCCGTGGAAGTGATTGCGCTTGAAGACGGCCTTACGGATGTTGACCGTGGTCCCGCCGCGGTGGCCGCTCGCGCTGAAGACCTGCACGGCAACCCAGCCACCGAAGATGACGGCAGCGAGGGTGATGAGCTGAGCGATCAGCGCGGTCAACGCAGCGACGAACGCAGTCAGCAGGAACAGTCCGCCACAGACGGCACCGAACCCGATGCCCCCGAGCGCGATGTTCACCGCCGCGCGCGAGACGGGCGGCTTGGCCGCGACCGGTTCGGACTTGGCCGGTTCGAGGGAGTAGCCGGTGACGACGCGGCCATCCGGCAGAACGATGCTCGTCACCGCCGAGATCGTGCCCGGCTGCACCGGTACGACCGGCGCGGACGACATCGGGGCGAGCGGGGTAGGCCGGTGGACTTCTACAAGCGCCTTACGGTCCGGATACGGGGTTGGCGTGCTCGTACACAGCGAGCCTCCTTCAGTTGCCGAGGGCGGACAGGGCGTCGGCGGACGCCTGCACGAGGTTGTGGATGGGCTCGTAGGCCCCGGTCCCGGCGGCGAAGAACCCGAACAGGAACAGCACGATGGCCGAACCGCCCCCGGCGGACTTGGTCTTGACGGCAAGGGCGGACGCAGCGCCGAACAGCAGCACGGCAGAGATGCTCAGGACCATGGTGGAAACTCGCTTTCGGCGAGGTCGGTGGGTGGATAGGCTCAGCGCGCCCCGGGTGCTGGCAAGTTCGGGGCGTTGACCGGCGACCGCGCCCACCTAGCTCCTGCACGGAGCGGGGTCCGTCTCATGACGGGCGGTCGTCTGTCTTTTCCTCAGCTGGTTCCGGAGCGGCAGATGCGGGCCCAGCGGCTGTAGAGCCAGCGGCCGATGCGGATGCGCTTGCCGGTGGCCTTGCAGCGGCGGCAGTCCTTGCCGCGCTTTTGGCGGCCCTTGCGGTCGGTCTTCATGGCGAAGCCCCAGCCGTTGCACTTGCGGCAGTTGCCGAACGGCGAGGCAGCACACACGGCGACGTAACAGAACGTGACGCCGAGGATGAGGGTGATAGCGAGCAGGGCAGGGGTCATGACGGGCCCTCTCAGGCGGGTTTCAGGGGTTTCCGCAGGTGGGCCACTATCCGCTAGCAGCCTGATCAGATCGGGTTTGGGGCGCTAGCGGGGCCGCTAACGTTAGCGGGGTGTGCCGCTAGCGCTAGCGGCCCCGGATGCTCAGCCCGCGTCCCGGTTTCCGTCACGCTCCGCGATAGCGGTGGTGATGTGGGAGCGGTCGATGCCGCGCCGGTTGACGACCTTGCCGTTGACCCGGCGGCCCACCTGGATCGTGGAGACGCCATGCGGCTTCAGGGCGGCGGCGAGCCCTTCGGGTCCCAGCCGTCGTAGACCTCGGGCCGCAGTTCGGCGAGGCGGGAGACGACGGTCTCGGACCACACCTTGGGTTCGTCGGCCGGGACGACGGCGAGGATGTCGCGCAGCAGGTCATACGCGCTCATCTCGTCGGCCTCGGGCTCTTCCCCGAGCGCGTAGCCGGACAGCGTGCCGGCGAGTTCGCGGGCCTTGCGGGCGCGGGCCCCGATGGCCTCAGCAGCCGGGGCATCCACGTACACGGAGCCGACGATCCGGGCGTGGAGTACCCGTTCATGCCGATCGAACAGCTCCTCGTCGAGGGGCGTCAGTGGCTCCGCCGCGTCGTCGACCTGCATAAGAAGAGCCTCACACTCGCCCAGCACCGCGAAGTTCTCGCACTATCTGGTTGGCTTGCGCTTCTGGTCGGCTGCGTCGAGTACGACACGGGCGACCGCCACGCGGCCGAGTCGACGCGCCAGGCCGCGCTCTCGCTCGCGACCGAGGCAGACCATGCAGAGGTCGCCGGGTGGGCACACGAAATGCGGGCCTGGTTCGCCCTTACGACCGGCGACTACCGCGGCGTCATCGCAGCGGCGCGGGCCGGGGCGGAAGTGGCACCGCATCACGGCGTAGCTGTGCAGCTCGCAGGCCAGGAAGCCAAGGCGTGGGCGCGGCTCGGGGACCGCCGGCAAGTTGAGGTCGCGCTAGACAAGGGACGGCAGTTGCTCGAAGCGATGCCGTACCCGGAGAACCTCGACAACCACTTCGTGGTGGACCCCGCCAAGTTCGACTTCTACGCGATGGACTGCTACCGCCTAGTCGGTGAGGACAAACTCGCGCGCACGCTCGCCGAAGAGGTCCTGAGGGCGGGAACGGACTTCGACGGCACCGAGCGCTCGCCGATGCGCAACTCTGAAGCCCGCGTCACGCTGGGCGTGACGGCGGCGCGCGAGGGTGACCTGGAGCAGGCACTCATCATGGGCGAACGGGCCCTCGAAGGTGACCGGCAGTCGGTGCCGTCGCTCATCATGACCAGCCGAGAACTCGCCGCCGAGATGAAGAATCGGTACGGCTCCGAGCCAGCTGCATTGAACTACCTTTCGCGGCTCCGTTCGCTCGCCGAACAAAAGCCTGGTTTCCTGCCACGATAGCGAAAGTCTGAGAGGGCGCCGACCCTAGGTCGGCGCCCTCTTTCGTGCTCGTTAGTTGCTACGGAAGTCAGTTCTCTTCACGTGCAAGTAGAACAAGAATCAACAGCGCTACGAGAACCTGAAGTGAGACAGACGCCTGGTCATCGGCGTTCGGCAGTATGGCCATCACGAACTGCGCCAGATCCTCCGGACCGAACCGCACAGGTTTTAGAGACACGAGGCAGCACCCTCCCCTACATTTGAGGTGCTGGGCTAGTTGGCCCAGCAGATCTAGGCTGACCTGCTGGACGGGTGTTGCCGCTACTGTCACGCGTTGCCACCTGAGCGGCAACGCTTGGAACAGGGAGAGCAAGATGAGCGAGCTAGTCCCTCTGAGTGAAGAAATCCCCGACGCGGCGCGAGCACTAGCCACGGAACTGCGCAGATTTTTTCGACTTCTTGAAATATCTGTTCGCAGATATGCCACTCGATGCAACTATGACCCCGCCACAGTTTCGCGATACCTAAACGGAAAGAGAGTTCCTCCGTGGTCATTCATCCAGGGCCTCCTCACCGAGGTGGCAGAGCATCGCGGGCTACCCATTCAACCTGGCGCCCTAGAAGTTATTCGCAAACTGCACAGATCAGCCCTTCAGGCCAGCAATAGGCATCTTTACGAAGTTCAGATACTCCAAGATAAACTGGCCGAAGCCGACAAGGAACACAAGCTTGCAGAACTTCGCGAAAAGGCCCTCTTGGAGGCGGTACACGTTCGCGAGCACCGGATTTCAAAGCTAGAGCTTGAAACTCTAGAGCTCAACTCTTCACTACTTGAAGAGAGAGAAAATTCCACGAATTTGCAGAAAAGGATAGATAATGCTCACTCTACCGAAGAGGAGCTCACTAAACTCAAAGAGGAGGTGCGGGAACTCAAGGAACAGCTCGACCGCGCACAGGAGCTAAGCGAGCAAGCCGAAGCAAGGTGCGAAGAATTGGAGCAGAAACTGCGCGAAGCCGAGGAGGCAGCAAACTCTGGCAGGGAAGCCAGGGAGCAAGAAAATCTGGAATCAGCCCTACGGGAAGCGGCAGAGGCAAAATCTACCGTCGACCGCCTCCGAGAAGAGCTCGAAGAGCTGCGGCGCGAAAAGGAGGCAAAAAGCACCAGCACGCCCACTCCCCCGGAACCCGCACCTAAGGAACCCACACAGGGGGATATCCTCATAGATTCGGCACAAGAGCTCTCTACCAATGTGCTCGCAGCCGAGCTTGTGAAATTGAACTTCCTCGACGAAATCGACGAATATCGCGCTTCGACCGAGATATCAAGAGTCTACCCACTGGCGCAGCTTGGAGAACTCGTCCTCGAAATCGACAAGATATCTAATTCGATTGGGCGGACGTTCCTCCTCCTGATTTGCGCCCAACGCCCAACCGAAGACATATTCACGCTAATTGAAAACTATGGCCCGCACACCATCGCCGACCATTCAAATTTCGCCGAAAATGCAGTGAACTGGTTCACGCGAAGAAGGACCTGGGCAGAAATCAAATCCATGGCCGAACTCCTAGCTAACGCAGGACTAACAGAATTGGCGAAACAATGCTTCTTGGATACTGGCGCAGCTCAAGCAAACCACAATTTCGTTGAGACCCTCAGGGAAAGCTCAGGGATTGAGCGCGAAATCGTACTTCAAAGTATGGCACAGAACCGAAGCGACGAGAAGCTACTTGAACTCCTCTCTGAACTACACAGATCCGATTCTCCTCTTCTCTCGACTGTAATGGCGGCTATGGAGAAGGTAAACGCGAAACGCGCCAAGGGCCTCTCACGGACGTTGAGCACCCTCGGAGTCTCTTGGTAGACGTAGTGGGCACCCTAGACATCGTCCTCAGGGACTGATCAATACGGTCTGCATTCTGTTTTGCGCTCTTCCCGGCAGCTCGGAGTCGCTCCTCAGCTGTCCGGTGGCCATCCAACGGGATGCTGGGAGAATCGTGGGAGAAGATCTTCTCCCGAGGCCTCCTATACACCATGCGACACCGACCTACGCTAAGGCTTCAACCAGCACGAACAGGCCCAAGGTTTGATGTCGATCTTGCCCTGGCCTTATACGAAGAAGTCGTGGGTTCAAATCCCGCCACCCCGACGCTGGTCAGAGGGCCAATCGCATGATCGCGATTGGCCCTCTGTCGTGCTCGGGGGCCAAACGGGAGGCCCAAGGAAGTGGATCAAGCCCTTCGATCAGCCTCCGGTCGACGTAAGGTGTCTGCCCTGCATGAGCCAGTCGGCTAGATCGTCGACCAGGGCATGTAGAGAACGTAGTTCCCGTCGATGGCCTCCGTCTCACGCTGTGCGGTGCCGTTGAGTGTTTCCAGGGTTCGTCGCGCTTCTCCGATGTCGCTCGAGATTCGCTCCCCTATGTCGCCGGGCAGGGAGAACATCGCGTTCTCTACACCAGTGGCAGCTACGAGCCAGTCGTGCCCATCCGTGTTGGGGACAGGTCGGCTGTGATCCTCGCGGGCCCTCTCCAACAGGCTGAGGTATCCGCCGCCCAGATGGAAAAGCTCTATCGCTGCCCGGCGCGCCTCCGTTAGGAGTGCAGCTCGCTGCTGCCTTCTGTGGGTCGCTGATACGACTCCCCAGGCTGTCAGCGCAGCCACCACGCCGCCCAGCATCGCGGAAAGAGCGCCCTGTAGCAGTAGCCCCCACCAACCTTGCGGATCCACAACGTCCCCGATCGTGGCAGCCACGCACGCTGAGCAGCGCACCCCTACACCAACGGTCATGGCTACCCGCAATCAGCCGACGACAGCCCTCAGGCCGTTATCTCCTCTCATCGGCGAAGATGTCGTCCATCGCTTCGGCCCCCTCTGTGATTACGGGCCGGAGTTGCTTCCGGTAGACAGCCTCGGTGGTTGCCTGACTCCTGTGACCGAATCGGCCGCTACCTTCCGAGCACACACGGCCTCAGGTGGAACGAGAAGCGGGGCTGCTGGAGTGTGCCTACCCGTCACATCCTCGAGCTGGCTCGGCACCTGCTGCGCTATAACCAGGTGATCATGCTTAGGCGTGAGTACAACCCGATCGAGAAATGCAACGGGGCCTGGCGTCACACAGCAGGCCCCGACTGCCAGTGCTCATACCGGGCGAGCACCTCGGCCAAGGGAAATGGAAGGCAGGCTGGATCGAGGTGAACGAGTTCGACGCTAACTACACGGAGGCTCCTGGCACTGGACCGTCTTCACCCGCGATACCGACAGGCGACAGCGCCTCGATCAGAAGCCCGAGGCCAACTGGCGAAATGCCCGCGCCACAGGTGCCTGTCGATGAATACCGCCTCTGCAATTCGTAGGTAGCTGTGTGACAGCCACCCCGAAAGGCCCGCTTCGATGGCTGCGAGCGCTGGCATGATGCACGCTCATGGGAGCGAGAGACGGCAGTGACGAGGCGTACGTGGTCGGCTTGTGCAACCAGGTACTTGGCGAGACCGCACTGACCCAGCACAAGTTCGACTGGCTGCAGGGCGACCCCGGGACGGGCGGCCGACGTGCCAAACTGCCGGTCGATGCCTACTGGCCCGGCCACCAACTCGTGGTCGAATACCGGGAACTTCAGCACGACCAGCCCATGCCCCACTTCGACAAGCCCGACAGGCTCACTGTCAGCGGCGTCCACCGGGGCGAGCAGCGGGCACTGTACGACGCCCGGCGCGATGAGGAGATTCCCGCGCACGGGCTGCGGCTGATTGTGATCCGGCCGGCCGACCTCGACGCGGACGGTCGCGGACGACTGCGCCGTAGCCGGGAGACGGACCTCGCTGTGCTGAAGAAGATCCTGGTACGCCACAGCGACGAGGACCGGGTCACCGACGCCTTCCGTACCTGGCTTCTTGCCGAGGGATGGACACTGGTTGATCCCACGGATCGTTGGACCGACCTCGAAGCCGTACGTGGTGATGAGCGGCTGATCTGCGAAGCGAAGGGCCGCACCAGTGAGCAGGGCATCGACACCGACATCGCCTACGGACAGTTGCTGCGGCGGATGACGAGCCAGGAACCCCTCACGCGGTACGCGCTGGTGGTGCCGTCCTCATCAGTGAAGGCCGTCGAGCGCGTTCCGGCGCATGTTCGCAAGCTGTTGCGCATCGACGTGTACGAAGTGACGGACGACGACGCGGTACGCCGACTGCCGGCATAGAGGGTTTCCGTCCCGGACCGCTGCACCCCAGTGCAATACGGTCAGCCGCAAGACAGTGCCAGTTCGGTGGCGGATTCGCGGCGCTGATGCCGTCGGGCGCCCCGGGCTCAGGACGTGGGCCAGTGCTTCGGCGGGGATGCCTTCGGGTCAGTGATCTGCAGACGGTTGTGGCGCGAGGGGTCGACGGCCGTGAGGGACACCAGCCGCTGCCCATCGGCCCCTTCCAGTTCGGCAATGGCGTGCGGCAGTGCGGCACACACGATGGCTGTCGCGGTGCCGAGGCCGACCAGGCCGCCGTACTTGTAGTCCAGCGATCGCCTGGACTTCCATAGGCCGGTTCAGTTGCTTGGCGTCCTTGGTGATGATCGCCACGCGGCCAACGCGCGGTCAGAAGAATGCGCACGATCTCGACCATGGGTCTGGGGACGTTCTCATCGAGCAGCTGCTTCACGCGACATCGGTTCGAGTGCCCCGCTGAACCTCGGGCTGATCCCTCCTCAGACAGGCTCCGGAAGCCAGCCGAGGTGCTTGATGACGCGCTCGCGCAACAGGAGGTACTCCTCCCAGCGACGGGGCAGCGGGCCCGGCGGGCGCTCGACGACACGGGCGGCCGTGACGATCTGTCCGCGCTGGAACTGTTCAAACGTCAGGTCGAGTTCGACGCCGCTGGGCAGCTGGTTCCACCAGTGAAAGCCATGCTGGGTCCCGTCAAGGTGCACCTCGCCCACCATGAGATCGCCGCCGAAGACATCGTTGACGATCAAGGCCGTGATGTCGCAGTGCCCCCAAGACGGGTTGCCCGGCTGCCAGTCAGCCTGATCGTCGGGCGAACAGGTGTCAGAGGCCCAGCTGGCGCGCAGAGCCTTGTCGAGATCAAGCAGGTTCCAAGGGATCATGCCGCCAGCATCGCACTCACCACTGACATCACAGATGGTGAGATCGCCACGGCCCCCAGCCGTCCCAAACTCGCAGGAGCCGACGAACAGTCGGTCGGTCTATTGCATTACCTGCGGTGGCCGCAGACCTGGGCGGAGCACCGCCGTACGATGATCGCCCCTAGACCTCGGTAAATGACTGAGCGGGTGCCCATGCAGGTAATCAGGAATATCGTCGCCGGTGCTCTTGGGCTCTGTGGTGCGCTGCTGGGGGCGCGGGAACTCCAGCGGCAGGCTTCCAGTCGAGACGGGAAGAAGAGTCTCCTGCTGCTTGCGGTTGCTCTCTGTGCGGCGAGCGTGCTGATCAGCCAGGCGTAGCAGCGGCTCTGGGCCGTAAAGAAGCGGGGCGGTCCTTGTCAAGGACGCGTGCGGCAGACCGTAAGACTCGGCCAACCGCGTACGCGGTGATCTCTCTTGTGGCTGATCAGGTGGGGATCCACTCAGGCCACTGTGGAGGGACGTTGCTCACCGGGCAGAGTCCGGAGTCGCCGGGATAGCCGTTCAGCGTCCCTCGGGTCGCGAAGAGCCACCATGCCGATGACACCGTCGCGACGACCACCAGCAGCGTCGGCAGTGAGACGCGGACCGTCGTCGGCGCGCGAACCACCAGGCGTCGACCGATGGCCCACGCCACGAGCCCGACAAGTGCTTCGCATCCCACGACAAGCGGGAGCAGGAAGTTGAGTTCGAAGCGTCCGCCGGCGTCGTAACCCGCGTCGCAGTATGCGCGCGCCCAAACGGTCAGCGACCAGGCGGCGCAGCCCATGGCAGCTCCGAACAATGCGGAGCCTGCCCAGGGGAGACAGGAGGTTGATCTCGGCTCGGCTGTGTGCACGACTGACACGACATCGAACGCACCATTCACGGTTCCGAGATGGGCGGGGTTCGGGTGAGTGTCTCACCGCGTGACAACGCCGACGAGCCACGACGGACGAGCACGGACGTCTGTGGATCATCGCGGACGTCTGCGGATCATCAGCGCAGTTGAGAGCCACACCAGCCCAGGGCAGTACCCCCCACTCGAGATGCTGTGGGACGAAGAGAGCGTGGGTTCAGATCCCGTCAGTGCGCCGCAGCCCCCGTCGGCCGGTCGGTGGATGCCGCGTCGCGCAGGGCTGTCAGGAGGCTGCGCAGAGCGGGCTGGTCGAGGGCGGTTTCGCGGGCTATCGCTGAGATCACGCGGATCGGTTCGGGGTTGCGGACCGGGCGTACGACGACACCGGGGTGGCGGCCGCGCAGGCCCAGCCTCGGCATCAGGCCGACGCCCAGGCCGGCCGCGACGAAGCCCTGCGCGGTGGCGTAGTCCTCGCTGCGGATGACGAAGTCGGGGCTGAACCCGGCCGCCGCGCAGGAGTCGAGCACCGGTTGCAGACAGGGGCCCGGCGGTTCGCTGCCGACCCACTGTTCCCCGGACAACTCGTTCAGGTCGATGACCTCCCGGTCCGCGAGCCGATGCCCCAGAGGCAGGACCGCGTCGTACGGGTCGTCGAGCAGATGGACCAGGCGGAAGCCGTCGCCCACCCGGCTCCGTGCCTGTACGACCACCGCCAGGTCGGCCCGTCCCCGCACCACGTCCAGGAACGGGTCCTCGGGGTCGGCGAGTTCGAGGTCGACCCGTACGCCCGGGTGTTCCGCGCGGAGCCGGGCCAGGGCCGGGGCCACCAGCGTCGAGCCCGCCGTGGCGAAGTAGCGGACCGACAGCGTGCCGATGCGTCCGGCGCGCAGATCGGCGAGGGCGGTCTCCGCCTGGGCGACCGCCGAGCTGATCAGGGCCGCGTGCTCGGTGAGCAGCAGTCCGGCGGGGGTGGGTCGCACCCCGCGTCCGACCCGTTCGAGCAGCGCGGTACCGGCCTGCTTCTCCAGCGCCGCCACCTGCTGGCTGACGGCGGACGGTGTGTAGCCGAGGTGGGCCGCGGCCGCCGTGACCGTCCCGCTGATGACCACCGCGCGCAGGACCTGGAGGCGCCTCACATCAAGCATGTAGCACAGCTTAACAGAATGGGTAGAACCATTTGCTTGTCCTCACAGTTCGCCTGGGGGATCGTCGAAGGACCGGACGGAACGGATCACGTACCTGGCCGGGTGTCGGCCGGATGGAGGAGAGCAACGTGAACAGTGGGCCAAGGAGTCTGCGGGGCGGAGTACGGGTGGCCGTGCTCGCCCTGCTGTGGGGCTCGACCTTCCTCTGGATCGAACTGGCACTGCGCGGCCTCTCCCCGCTCCAGGTCACGTTCGTCCGCTGTCTCCTCGGCGCGCTCGTCCTCACCGTCGCCTGCTACGCGTCGGGCCGGCGCATGCCCCGTGGCCGTACGGTCTGGCGCCACATCGTCGTCGCCGCCTTCTTCTGCAACGCGCTGCCCTTCGCCCTGTTCAGCCTGGGCCAGCAGACCGTCGACTCCGGCCTCGCGGGGGTCCTGAACGCCACGACCCCGCTGTGGTCGATCGCCCTCGGCCTGGCCCTCGGCTCGGAACGCGGACTGCGCCCGGCCCGTGTCGCGGGCCTGGTCCTCGGCTTCGCGGGCACGATCGTCATCCTCGCCCCGTGGCAGTCGGCCGGGGCCACCGGCTGGGGAGCCCTCGCCATTCTCGGGGCTGCCGCCAGCTACGCCGTCGCCTTCACCTACATGGGCCGCACCCTGGTGCGCCGGGGCACGCCCACCATCTCGCTCTCCGCCGCCCAGCTCGTCGCCGCGAGCGGGCTGACCGCGGTCGCGATGCCCGTCGGCGGCCTGGAGTCGATCGATCCCGGTCCGGCGGTCGTGGCCGCGGCCCTGGTCCTCAGCGTCTTCTGCACCGCGATCACCTTCCACCTCACCTACCGGATCATCAACGACGAGGGCGCCACCAACGCCGCCGTGGTCGGCTATCTGCTGCCCGTCGTCTCCGTGCTCCTCGGCGCGGTCGTCCTGGGCGAAGCCCTGAGCGTCCGGGTCGTGCTGGGCATGGTCGTGGTCCTCGTGGGGGTCGGGTTGACCCGGCGGAAGGACGCGGTGGCCACGGCGGCCGCCCAGTCCGGCGAGAACGAGGACACGTCGTCGGCACTCACCGAGGACGCGCCCACCGATGTCCCGTCGGCCACTCCCGGCGCGGCGCTGGAGAACGCCGGATGCGCGGGATGACCTGCGGCGAGCCCCGTCTGCGGTCGGCGTACGCGAGCTGGCCGAGGGAACAACGACCCCACCGGCCCCACGGGCTCTATCGCCCCATCGGTCCCAGCAGCCTCACCAGTCCCACCAGTCCCACCGGCCCCACTAGTCCCACCGGAGCGCGGCGACGATCCCGTCCGCGTCCGGTGGTACGTGGACCGCAGCCGTCAGGGCAGAGCATCGGGCGTCGTGGATCGGCCCCGGGACGGTTGCGCAACCTCTAAACTGTCGGCGTGGACGCAGCGGAGACAGTGGAGACGGCCGACGTGACCGGGTGGGAAGTCGCCGTCCTCGACGGCGGACCCGCCCACGGGATGCGGGTCAAGGTCGCCGACCGGCCCCGGGTCGTGCAGGTGTCGTACCCCTGCCGGGCGGAGGGCGCGCCGTCCGGGGTGCGGGTGGAGGGCGTCTACGTCTACCGCCTCGATCACGGCGTGACGGACGAACCCCTGCGGTACGGCTTCGACATCGCCTGCCCCTGAGACGGTCAGCCGTCGGATCGCGCACTGGTGCGGTGGCGCTCGTGGCGCGTCCTCGCCGCCAGCAGGCCTACGGCGTACAGGGCCAGGACAAGCGCGAGCAGTCCGTAGTACACGCCGGGCAGTGCGGTCAGGCCCAGAGCCGGCCCCAGCGGGGACGCGGGCAGGAGCAGACCGGTCGCGGCCAGTGCGGCGGCGGACCAGGTCACCGGGCCCGGCCGCAGACGGCCCCTGCCAGATGCACCGAGCGAACCGAGTGAGCCGAGCGAACCGACTGACAGCAGCACCATCACCACGGCCTGTGTCAACAGGTTCTCCGTGAACCAGCCCGAGTGGAACAGCGCCTCGTCGTCGCCCGGGCCGCGCAGGGCGAAGGCCAGGGCACCGAAGGTCGCCAGGTCGGCCACGGCGTTCAGGGCGCCGAATCCGACGATGAACCGGAGCAGCTCCCGAGGGTTCAGCACGCTCGGGCGGCGCAGCGCGGACAGGGCGGGACGGTCGTAGGCGAAGGCCAGTTGGGCCGCGTCGAAGCACAGGTTCTGGACGAGGACCTGGGCCGGGAGCATCGGCAGGAAGGGCAGCAGGAGGCCCGCGGAGAGCATCGCGATCACGTTGCCGAGGTTGGAGGAGAGCGTGATGCGCAGATACGTGGCGATGTTGCCGCCCGCGTGACGGCCGGCGACGACCGCGTGGCCGATCGCGGTGAGGTCCTTCCCGGCGAGCACGAGGTCGGCGTTCTGCCTGGTCACCCCTGCCGCGTCGCGTGGGGCGATGCCTATGTCGGCGGTGCGCAGGGCGGGCAGGTCGTTGACGCCGTCGCCGAGGAAGCCGACCGTGTGGCCGCCGGCCTGGAGGGCTCGGGTGATCCGGGTCTTGTGCTCGGGGGTGCAGCGGGCGAAGACGGTCGTACGGCGGGCCAGTTCGGTGAGTTCGGGGTCGGTGAGGGTGTCTAGACGGTCGGCGGTGACGACGCCGGCCACCGGGACGCCCAGTTCACGGCAGGCGCGGACCGCGGTGCCGGGGTGGTCGCCGGTGAGGACCTTGACGGTGACGCCCCGCCCGGCGAGTCCGGCGAGGGCCTCGGCGGCGGTGGGGGCGAGGTCGTCCCTCAGGGTGACCAGGCCACGGAAGGTGAGGCCGCGTTCGTGGGGACGGGTTCCGGCGGGGCGGTCGGCGGTGGCGACCGCGAGGACGCGCAGCCCGTCCGCGGCCTGTGCGTCGGCGAGGTCGCGCAGGCGGGAGCGCTCCTCCTCGGACAGCGAACAGCGTGGCAGTACGGCCTCGGCGGCGCCCTTCGTGATCAGGGTGTGCGTGCCGAGTCTGCCGGGGGTGCGGACGACCACGGTGGCCAGGCGGCGGCCCGGGTCGAAGGGGAGGGCGCTGACACCGTCGTACGACATGAGGGCGTCCTCGTCGGCGGCGGCGAGCAGGGCCTCGTCCAGGGCGTCGGGGGCCGGGAGGTCGGAAAGGTGGAGTGACCACCACGCGGCGGCCGCCGCCCACCGCAGTACCTCGGGGTCGTCATGGCCGTCGGCGTCCAGTGCGCGGTGGACGACCGGGCGGTCCTGGGTGAGGGTGCCGGTCTTGTCCACGCACAGGACGTCCATGGCGCCGATGTCGTGCAGGGCGGGCAGCCGTCGGACGATGACGCCATGAGTACGGGCCAGGAGGGCGGCGCCACGGGCCAGGCAGGTGGTGACGAGGACCGGCAGCATCTCCGGGGTCAGCCCGACCGCCACCGCGACGGCGAAGGGGAGGGTCTCCAGACCGCGGCCGCGCAGGGCGGCGTTGGCCATGAGCACCAGGGGCGGGGTCAGCAGCGCGAACCGGATCAGGATCCAGGAGACGCCTTGGACGGAACGTTCGAAGGTGGTCGTCGGTGGTTTTCCGGTGCGGCGGTGGGCGGCGGCGAAACGGGTGTCGCCGCCGGTCGCGGTGACCACGGCGGTGGCACTGCCGGAGGCGACACTGCTGCCCTGGAAGCAGAGCCGGGGGTCCTGGAAGACACCGCCGTCCCTGTCCCCCGTGCCCCCGTTCCTGTCCCTGTCCCTGTCCCCCGGGTCCTCGGCCACCGACTTCTCCACCGGTGCGGACTCTCCGGTGAGTGCCGCCTGGTGGACGGTGAGCCCGGCCGACCGCAGGAGTCGTACGTCCGCGGGGACCAGGTCTCCCGGGCCGAGCCGTACGACGTCGCCGGGGACGAGTTCCTCGACCGGGATCTCACGGGTGACCGGGGCCGTGTCCTCGTCGACCCGGCGCTGGACCGCGACGGTGGTCGCCACCAGGCGGCGCAGTCCCGCCGTGGAGCGGCCGGCCCGGTGTTCGCCGGAGGCCCGCAGGACGCAACTCACGGCGACCAGCAGAAGGATCACCGAGGTGGTGCCCCAGGCGAAGACGGCGGCCGACACCAGTCCCAGGCAGAGCAGCACCGCGGTGAAGGGGTCGCGCAGGCTCCGTGCGAACAGGCGGGGCCATGAGGGGTCATGGTCATCCGGGACCGAGTTCTCCCCGAACCGCGCCAGCCGCTCCGCCGCCTGCACCTCGGTCAGCCCTCGCGGCCCGCTGTCCAGCCGACGGAGAACTTCGAGAAGGCTCGCGGCGGGGGCCTCCGGCCGGGGTCGGGAAGGGGCACCGGGGTCACCCTCGTCACCGCCCGGGGGAGGGAGAAGCCGCAGGGCCGGAAGGGCGGGTGAGGGGGAGGTGGGCGCACGGGACGCCGGGGCGGGAACGGCTGGGTCCCCCGTCGGCCCGGCCTCAGGAGCAGGCGCAGGCGCAGGCGGTGGAGGTGGAGGTGGAGGTGGAGGTGGAGCAAGAGCAGGCGCGACCGGATCCGCGGTGAAGGGCCCGGACGCCGACCGAACCGGACCAGTGGTCGCATACGGGGGAACCGTCCCGGTCGTGGGCCGTCCTGGAGAAGCAGGGTCGGTGGACGCAGGTGCCGAACCCCGCGGAAGAACAGACGGGGACACCTGCCCGCCCCCGGCGCCGAGCCCGTCCCCGATACCAACCCCGACCACCGACCCAGCGGGCCCAGCAAGCGCCCCGTCCGGAACCGGAACGGTGGACGCCGGTACCGAACCCCCCGGAAGAACAGACACGGACGTCGACCCACCCCCCGCACCCGCTCCGGAGACCGACCCAGCAGGCCCATCAGGCCCATCAGGTCCACCAGCCCCACCAGCCCCACCAGGCTCAACCGCCCCGGCAGCCGCCCCGTCCGGAACCGCGCTCCCCCGCGCCGCCCGATGCGGCCCGGTGAACGTGGTGGGCGGGGCTTCGTCCTCGGCCCGCGCCTCCGACTCCTCAGACACCGGCCTCGCGCAGTCGGTCCGAGGTCCCGGAGGAGGTCTCCCGGGCGGTCAGCTGGCCGACCATGACGCGGACGACGGTCACGATGTCCGGGTCGTCGATGTAGTAGACCTGTCGGCGGCCCTCGCGGCGGGAGCGCACGAGCCCGGCGAGTTTCAGTTTCGCCAGGTGCTGGCTGACCGCGGGCAGCGCGCCGCCGACCCGGTCGGCGAGGTGGGTGACGTCGCTCTCGCCCTGGGACAGCGCCCACATGATGTGCAGCCGGGCGGAGGAGGCGAGGAGTCCGAAGACGGCGGCCGCCTCGGCGAGCACCTCCGCCGACGGGTCCTGGAAACCGCCGACGACCTTCGCCACAGCCCTCTCCCGTCCTCTCGGATCAACTGGCTCGGAGCAACCGGCTCGGAGCAGCTGGCTCGGACCAACCGTCTCGGACCGCATCGGACCAACCGCATCGATCACTTCGAACCGCCGGCCCCAGTCTAGGGGCGGCGCAGTGATCGTCCCGCTTCGTCCGGTACCGGTCCCTCCCCTCGTGGGGACCGGTACCGGAGGAAGCGGGTGACCGTGGGCTGAAATGTGGCCGAGAACGTGCGGCACGCCGGTTGGCATGCGGGGCGCCGGGCTGGTGGCCTGTCATGGCGTCGCCCGGTGGCTGTGTCGTGGGGTCATGATCCTGCCAGCCAGGGGATCCACTGAGGAGGTTCCGGTGCCGGAAGCAGTGCGTTACCGCAGGTCAGCCATATAAAGTGAGTTTTCCGGTCCGGATTCAACCGCGAGGGAAGTAAGGGGTGGAAGACCTTGAGCTCCGACTCAGGAGCACGCACGGCCTTCGCGGAACGTCTCGCACTGTTGTACAGAGAGGCAGGGAATCCGCCCCTCAAGCGGGTGTCCGAGGGAGTCGGCCGGCTCCAGCGTGTGGACGAGCGTGGGCGGCCCGTCCGGGTGTCCGCGCAGCGGATCAGTGACTGGCGGCGGGCCCGGAACGTGCCCGCTCAGTTCACCGCCCTCGCGGCCGTGCTGCACATCCTGATTCCCGAAGCCCGGCGGATCAGTCCCACCCCCGTCTCGGCCGGTCTGTACGACCTCGTGCAGTGGCAGCGGCTGTGGGAGCGCGCGCTGGCGCCGGACGAGGACGAA
This sequence comes from Streptomyces sp. NPDC005303, assembly GCF_040607335.1. Lineage (NCBI taxonomy): Bacteria > Bacillati > Actinomycetota > Actinomycetes > Kitasatosporales > Streptomycetaceae > Streptomyces > Streptomyces sp. NPDC005303. Next base: position 19,758 of record NZ_JBEXGM010000026.1, read on the forward strand.
GGCCCCCAGCCCGAGCCCCCCGCCGGGGTCTGCCCGTACCGCGGTCTGGCCTCCTACCGGCAGGAGGACGCCCGCTGGTTCTTCGGCCGGGAACGCAGCACGAAGGCCCTCGTCGAGCTGCTCCGCTCGGCCGCCGGGACCGGCACCGGCGGTCTGGTGATGCTCGTGGGCGCCTCGGGCGCGGGCAAGTCCTCCCTCCTCAACGCGGGTCTGGTGACGGCCTTGGAGGACGGCGCGCTCGACGCTGCCGGCGAGAAGAACGAGAACGGCGCGAACGGCGACCGTACGGTCGTCCAGCTCGTGCCGGGCGCCGACCCGCTCACGGAACTGACCGCCCGAATACCCGAGCTGAAACCGCTCGTCTCCGGCAGCGACACCGACACCGACACCAGCGGACCGGACATCGACCATCCTCCGGAATTCGCGCACGCCGTCCGGGAAGCGGTCGCCTCGTGGGCTCAGCGCGAGGCCGCCACCGCCCGGCCGGTAGTGATCGTCGACCAGTTCGAGGAGGCGTTCACGCTCTGCTCGGACGAGACGGCCAGGCGTACGTTCGTCCAACTGCTGCACGCGGCCTGCACGCCCGCGGGACCGGACGTGCCCGCGCCCGCCCTCGTCCTGCTCGGCATCCGCGCCGATTTCTACGAGCGCTGCCTCGACCACCCCGAACTGGCCGACGCGCTCCAGCACCGGCACATGGTGCTCGGGCCGCTCACCGGCGGGGAACTGCGTGAGGCCGTGACCGGTCCGGCCCGGGCCGTGGGCCTGGAGCTGGAACCGGGGCTGGCGGAGCTGATCGTGCGCGAGGTGAGCGCCGACGGCCCGCGCGGGGCCCACGACGCGGGCGTACTGCCGTTGCTCTCGCACGCCCTGCTGGCGACCTGGCAGCGCCGCAAGGCGGGCCGGCTGACCGTGGCCGGCTACCGCGCGGCCGGCGGTATCCAGGGCGCGGTCGCGGCGACCGCCGAGCGGGCCTGGTCCGCTCTGGATCCCGCGGCGCGTACGGCGGCCCGGCTGCTGCTGCTCCGCCTGGTGCGGCTGGGCGAGGACACCCCGGCCACCCGCCGGCGCGGTACTCGGCGCCAGCTGGCCGCGGAGTCGACCGACCCCGGCAAGACCGAGGAGTCGCTGGAGGCTCTGGTGCGCGCCCGGCTGGTGACGCTGGACGCGGACACCGTGGAGATCACCCACGAGGCGCTGCTGACGGCGTGGCCGCGGCTGCGCGAGTGGATCGACGAGGACCGCAGCGACCATCTGCTGCGCCAGCGCATCGAGGAGGACGGCCGCTCCTGGGAGGGCTCGAACCGCGACTCCTCACTGCTGTACCGGGGATCACGGCTCGAACAGGCGCGCACCTGGGCGAAGTCGGCCGGGGACACCTATCTGACCCGCAGCGCGGTGGAGTTCCTGGCCGCCTCGGTCCGGCTGCGCCGGCGTACGGTCCTGATCGCCCGGGGCGCGGTGTCGGCACTGGTGGTCCTCGCGATGGTGGCCGTGGGTTCCGCGGTGGTCGCCTGGCAGCAGCGCAACGACGCCGTGTTCGAGCAGGTCGTCGCGGAGGCGGACCGCGTCCAGTACACGGATCCGTCGCTGTCCGCCCGGATCGACCTGGTCGCCCACCGTCTCAGGCCCGACGACGAGGGCACCAACAGCCGTCTGATCTCCATCGTCAACGCGCCGCTGGCCACCGCGCTCACCGGTCACACCGGCGCCGTCTACCTCACCTCGTTCAGCCCGGACGGAAAGCTCCTCGCCACCGCCGGCTACGACCGGACCGTCCGGCTGTGGGACGTCAGCGACCGCAGTCACCCCAAGGCGCTGGGCGAACCCCTCGCCGGTGGCACGAGCTGGGTGAGCAGCGCGGTCTTCAGCCCGGACGGCAGGACGCTGGCCAGTGCCGGGGACGACGGGAAGATCCGGCGCTGGGACCTCACCGACCCCCGTGGGCCGAGGCCCCTCGGCGCCCCTCTGACCGGCCATCTCGGCACGATCTACCTGATCGCGTTCAGCCCGGACGGCCGGACCCTGGCCTCCGCCGGCGAGGACAGGACCGTACGGCTGTGGGACCTGCGCGGCACGAGGCCGCCCACCACGCTGTCCGGTGCCGGTGCCGCCGTGCGGTCCGTGGCGTGGAGCCCCGACGGGCGCACCGTGGCCGCCGGTGGCGACGACAACACGGTCCGGCTGTGGGACACCACGGATCCGCGGCGGCCCCGGGCGTACGACCGGGTGCTGAAAGGGCACACGGGTCTGGTGCACTCGGTCGCCTTCAGCCCGGACGGGACCGAGCTGGCCAGCGGCAGCGCGGACGACACCGTCCGGCTGTGGGACGTGCGCGACCCGGCCGACCCGGGCCCGGTCGGCTCGCCGCTCACCGGGCACACCGGTCCCATCTGGTCCGTGGCCTTCAGCCCCGACGGGGGCATGCTCGCCGCCGCCAGCGCGGACAGCACGGCGAGTCTGTGGAACGTGAGCGACCCGGCGTACCCCTCGCAGGTCGGCGAGCCGCTGGCCGGGAGCAGCGGTGAGATGTACGCGCTGGGCTTCAGCCCCGACGGCCGTACGCTCGCGACCGGCAGCGGCGACAGCAAGGTGCGCCTGTGGTCGATCCCGGCGGGAGACCTGGTGGGCAGCAGCGGGGCGTTCCGGCGGGACGGCGAGGTGCTCGCCACGGCAGGGCGGGACGGGCGGATCCGACTGTGGAACGTGACGGACCCGCTCCGGCCCGTGGCCCTGGGCAAGCCGTTCACGCCCGTGGTGCGCGACCCGTTCTCCCAGGTGCTGTTCTCCCCCGACGGCCGCACCCTCGCGGTGCTCACCACCGGCCGGGTCCAGCTGTGGAACGTCACCGACCCGGCCCACCCCGTCCCCTACCGTCCGGCGCTCGTGCTGCGCTCCCGGTTCATGGGGCCGGACGCCCTGGCGTTCAGCCCTGACGGACACACCCTGGCCACCGCCTACGACAGCCGCAGTTTCCAGCTGTGGGACGTCACCGACCCGGCTCACCCGGTGTCCCACGGCCCGATCGCCGGCCATCGGGGGTACATCGACAGCCTTTCCTTCAGCCCGGACGGCCGGACCCTGGCCAGTGGCAGCGCGGACGGCACGATCCGGCTGTGGCAGGTGACGGACCCGGCCCGTCCGGCCCTGCTCCGCAAGCCGCTCACCGGGCACACCGGTCCCGTCAACGTGCTCGTGTTCAGCCCGGACGGGCACACCCTGGTCAGCGGGGGCGACGACGACGCGGTCCGGCTGTGGGACGTGACCGACCCCGCGCATGCCGAGCAGACGGGCGCGGCGCTCACCGGGCACACCGAGGCGGTCGTGTCGCTGACGTACAGCCGTGACGGCTCCACGCTGGCCAGCGGCGGCAACGACAACTCGGTCCGGCTCTGGGACGTGGCCGACCCGTCCGCGGCCGGACCCATCGGGCGGTCGATGAGCCCCAGCGCCAAGACCGGCAGCTTCCTCTCCTTCAGCCCGGACAGCCGCATGCTCGGCGTCTCCAGCGGCGGGGACACCATCCGGCTGTGGGACCTGGACGTCGACGACGCGATCAGCCGCATCTGCGCCACGACGTCGAACGTTCTGACCCGCCGGGTCTGGGAGGAGTACCTGCCGCGGCTCTCGTACGATCCTCCGTGCGACTGAAGCGCATGACGTGATCCCGCTCACAACTCCTCCCCGCAGCGGAGCAGTCCGCTCCCGCTGTTCCTACGGCCTTGTTAGTCTTGGCCACAGCCCGACCGCTGGTGCATCCCCCGTCGCCAGCGGTCGGGTCTTTTGATGCCCGCCCGTTTCCTGCCGGGGACTGGGAATGGCGCTGGGAGTGGCGCCGGGTGTACCAGGAGGACGGCCGGGCGGAGGAGGTGCGCCCGTACATCCCCCGACGCTCCAGGTGCTCTTTCGTCAGGCCCGCCCCGTCGCGCACGATACGGGGCCGTACGTGCAGGTCCGTAGGCCGACGACCCGCTCACCCTGGGCGCCGCCGTGAGCTGCTGCTCGCCTTTCGGCGGGGGGATGGCTCTGCCCGCCTCCGAGGCCGGCGGCCTCGGGCTCGGCCATCGGCTATCGGCTCGGCTTTTCGACTATCGACTATCGGCTATCGGCTATCGGTCGAAGTCGAGGTCCAGCATCCGGATCGCGTTCCCCCGCAGCAGCTTGTAGGTCACGTCCTCGGACAGCCCGGCCACGTGCTCCTCGGCGACCTTCTTGGTGTGCGGCCAGGTCGAGTCGACGTGGGGATAGTCGGTCTCGAAGGTCGCGTTGTCCACGCCGACGGTCTCGATGGCCTCGATGCCGTGCCGGTCGCGGAAGAAGCAGCAGAAGATCTGCCGGTAGTAGTACGTCGACGGCGGCTCCGGGATCAGGTCCCTGACCCCACCCCAGGCCCGGTGCTCCTGCCAGACGTCGTCGGCGCGTTCCAGGGCGTACGGGATCCAGCCCATCTGGCCCTCGCTGTACGCCAGTTTGAGCCGCGGGAACTTCACCAGGACCCCGGAGAACAGGAAGTCCATCATCGACGCCATGGCGTTGTTGAAGGACAGGGACGCCTGCACGGCGGGCGGGGCGTCGGGGGACGCGGCCGGCATCTGCGAGCTGCTGCCGATGTGCATGTTGACGACCGTCCCGGTCTCCTCGCACGCGGCGAAGAACGGGTCCCAGTAGCCGGAGTGGATCGACGGCAGCCCCAGATAGGTCGGGATCTCGCTGAAGGTGACGGCCCTGACGCCCCGTTCGGCGTTGCGGCGGATCTCCGCGACGGCGAGTTCGACGTCCCACAGCGGGATCAGGCACAGCGGGATCAGCCGTCCCCCGCTGTCCCCGCACCACTCCTCGACCATCCAGTCGTTGTAGGCGCGCACACAGGCGAGCCCGACCTCCTTGTCCTTGGCCTCGGCGAAGGTCTGCCCGCAGAAGCGGGGGAAGGTGGGAAAGCACAGGGAGGCCTCGACATGGTTCATCTCCATGTCCTCGATACGGGCCTTGGGATCCCAGCAGCCCCGCCGCATCTGCTCGCGGGTGATTCCGTCGAGGGTCATCTCGTCCCGCGAGAAGCCGACGGCCGCGATGATCCGCTTGTACGGGAAGAGGTCTCCCTCGTACTCCCACCAGTCGGTGAGCTGGCCTTCCGGATCGGTGGTGAACCGGTACTTCCCGCCGACGTACGCGAGGTCCCCGATGCCGGCGGTGAGCGGCTTCGGCCCCTTGTCCCGGTACTTCGCCGGAAGCCAGGTCTCGAAGAGGTGCGCGGGCTCGATCACGTGATCGTCCACGCTGATGACCTTGGGGATGTCCCTGATGCCCGGTCCCGCTCCGGTTCCGCTCTCGGTGGTGACGGCCATTGCCTGCCCCCTAGCCGGTATCTGATGGATCGTCAGATTGCAGGCTAGGGGGAGGGAGGTGAGACGGCAAGAGAGGGAACTCTTCGGCGAGGTCGGTGCGGTTTCAGCAGAATGTCAGTGGGCCAACACGCCGGGCGGGAGACGGCGAACGCCTGGGGCGGTGCCGTACCGCGATGATATTTTCTCGCTTACTGATCGTTGACGTGAGTGATACGGGGAGTGGGTCATGTCGGGCGGGACGGACATTGACGATCCGGCGGCGTTGAACCGCGCGGGCAGCGGTGCCGGCGAGATGGCGGGCCGGACGCGGACCACCGGGATGCACCCGGTCGACGAGACCCGGTCGGCGTCCCGGGACTTCGGCAGCGGCCACTGGGACGGCGGACTGGGCGGGGCACTGAGCGGTCTGGCGGAGACGTGGTCGAGTCAGGTCTCGGCGCTGGCTGCGAAATGCGACGGGCTGTCCCGGCAGTGCGGCGGCTCGGGCCTGCTGTACCAGAACACCGAATCGGCGAACACGCAGACCATGCGCTCACTGTCCGGTGGCCAGTCGCCCTTCGGATGACCGTCCTGCCCACCCGGCCCCAATCACGACCGCGCTCACACCACCACAGCCTGCCGGACCACGGGGGACCCACCGCAGCCATGCCGACGTACGAGCAGCTCTACCACCTCAACCTCAGCAACCTCAAAGCCGCTGCCGACCGCTGGGAGGAGACGGCCACCAAGTTCCAGCAGCTGCACACCGGATTCGGTGACGAGGTGGCCCGGCCGTTCAAGCAGGCAGGCTGGCGGCAGCCGGTACTGACGGCGGCCAAGGCGGACAGCGATGTACGCGCCGCCCACCAGGAGTTCTCCGACGCCCACGAGGAGGCACGGGGCATCGCAGGTGTCCTCGGTACTCTGCACACCGCGCTGCAGAAGGCCAAGAACGACCTCCACCACCTCGCCGACGTCGAGGCCGAGAAGCAGGACCTGCACGTCAGCGCGACCGGGGTCGTCACCCCGCGCAACGACCTCTCCCACGGCGCCGCGCGCCACGACCCCGACGGCCAGGCCCTGATCCGCGAGCAGCAGCAGGCCTGCAACGCCCTGGTCAGTCGCATCGAAGCCGTCCTGCAACAGGCCGCCGACGCCGACGAGAGCGCCTGCTGGGCGCTGCGCCGCGATCTGGGCGGCCGTTCGGACGACTTCAACTCCAAGGTCGTCACATCTCTCGACTCCGCCGACGCCACCCACGCCGCCGAACTGATGAAGAAGGGCGACAAGCTCACCGACACCGAACTGACCGAGCTGAACCACCTGATGAAGTCCAACCGTGGCGACGCGGAGTTCTCCACCGACTTCTACAAGCAGCTCGGCCAGAAGGGAAGCCTCCAGCTCTACGGCCAGCTCGCCCTCCAGACCTCCGACGCGAGCGACGAACGCAAGGCGCTGCTACGGGACATGCAGCGCAACATGGGCAACACGCTGGCCACCGCGACCGACCCGGACAAGAAGCCGCACCTGTCCGAGCAGTGGACCGCGGAGTTCCGCAAGCTCGGCACACAGCACGTCAAGCTCTACCCCGACAGCATGAACGAGGGCCCCTACGGCTACCAGCTCCTCGGCGGCATCCTCCGCTACGGCGACTACGACTCGAGCTTCCTCACCCCCATCGCCGAACACGTCACCCAACTCCACGCCAAGGACCCGTACTTCTTCGCGAACACCAAGGCCGACTTCGGCGACCCGATGTACGGCTTCAACCCCTCGGGCAAGAACGGCGCCGGCTACGACCCGATGAACAGCGTCCTGGAGGCACTGGGGCACAGCCCGCAGGCCGCCGTCGACTACTTCACGCCACCCATGGAGGCGTACGCGGAGAACGGCACCCACAAGGGCGAGCTGTCCGAGATCGACGGGGCCGGCAGTTACCTGGACTACCTCACGAGCAAGGACTACGACTCCTTCCCCGACATCACCGGCCACGACCCCGACGCCGCCACGAAGTCCATGAACGACTTCCCCGACGCCTTGGGCCACGCCCTCGAAACCGCGGTCTCTGGCCAGCTGTACGACAATCAGGGCGAGCCCGTAGCGGGCCACTCGGCGGAACAGGCCACGCTCATGCACCAGGTGGTCGACAAGTTCGGCAGCGACCCGTCCCTGATCAGCGAGAAGGACAATGGTCCACTGACCGCGATGTCCGACAGCTTGGGGAACATGACGGCCGAGTACATGTACGACGTTCAGAGCGCGATGGCGGGAGACAGCGAGGCATTCCCACCATTCGGTGAAGGCTCGCAGCTCACTGACCTCAACGACGGCACTCTGGCCGACTTTGTCGCCGCTGTTTCCAAGGATCCCGACGCGTATGGCGCTATCAGCAACGCGCAGCAGGCTGTCACTACCCAAGTTGTCACCGGGGCCCTGGAGGACCGGACAGGGAATGACGTACCGACAGACAAGATCAAAGACCTGGTAGCTCCAGGCGCCATCATCAGCGGCATCATGGAAGAGTCGCGCTCGCAGGCCGTGTACGACGAAAAGATCGCCTCCGACGCCGATTTCAACGAGAATCTGGCCACCGGCGACAAGTGGGTGGGCCGACTCGTGGGGATGGGCACGAGCAAGATTCCTGTCGCCGGCGATGCTGTCGGCTGGGTGGTGGAGGATATCCGAGGGGCCGTGGTCGAGCACTACACCCGCGACTCCAGCGATGAGGCCAGTGACGAGGCAAGGCATCAGTTGGAGGCCGGGCGCGAGACGGGCGCCCAGGCGATCAAGGCAGCGACCCAGACGGCCGGTCGGGAGGCAGGACTCTCGGAGGACCAGATCAGCGATCTCGGAAGCGCCGTGTACCACCAGGCGAATGTGGACTACGGCGATGGCCGGTCGCGAGCAAGAGGACTCTGATCGCCGCGCGCGCCGCAACTCGTATGGTGACGCCCCTCATCGTCAAGAGATCCGAGGTTCATAGCAATGGTCATCTCTCGTACAGTCGCCGATGCTCGGCGCTCCAGTCGCCGAACACGCTGGACCGCTGTTGCCGTAGGGTGCGCTGTTCTGGCGGGAGGAGTCGCGTGGTGGGCTATCCAAGATGGGGGGGATCCAGCGATTTCCGTACCGTCAAAGGTGTGTGATGGTTCCCTCGCAGGGGATCTGGTGTCCCCCCTTCTCGGGGATCACGGCAACGCATACAGCGAGGAGGTGCGGGGCTTTGAGAAGAATGGCACCACGGGCTTCTGCTCTGTCCGAGGAGGGGGCCTCGCCTTGCAGATCTCCTACCACCGTTGGTCCGGGGACTCTTACAAGGACGAGACCGTCGAAAAACTGATCTCGACCGACGGGCGCCAGGCATTGAAGGCGGGTACGGCGAAGGGATACACGAGCGACAGTGCTGGCGCCCTCTTCGTGCCCTGTCCCACAAACGATGACCCTGGCTCGAAAGTTCAGATCCAGGCCGCATACCTGCACCATGACGGGACGAAGGACACGGAAACCAGGGCGTTCCGTGATCTGACACTCGCGACTGCTCGTTATGTCGCTCAAGATCTCCTTCGGTGCGAAGGAGCGGAATCGCTTTCGGAGTCGACCCCCTGAGAACGTGAATCTCAGTTTCCCTCGCAGCCTGGCTTCACGCTGCGAGGGGGGATACGGCCGGGGTCCTCTCAGGCGTGGGGACGCTGCACCATACGGCGCGGATGGTCAGCTGCTCGGGGATGCGCAACCGGACTCGGCTGTCACTCCGTCGGCTTTTCACCCTCGGTGCGGGAATCCGCAATCGCCTCGGGCAACGGGTCCGCGACGAACGTCCCGCGGCCGTGCACGGTCTCGATGAAGCCCCGGTCGCGCAGCACCTGGGCAGCCCGCCGGACGGTGAGGTAAGCGACGCCGTATTCCTGCGCGAGATCGCGCTCCGCGGCTAGGCGCGCGCCAGGCTGCAGTTGTCCGGCTCGGATCCTCGCCTCGATGTGGTCGGCCACGGCGACGTAGATGAGCTGGGCCCCCTGCGGGGCGAAGTCGGGTACCTCACTGCGGTCACTCACAAGGGCAACGTAGGTCGGTGCCGAGCTACCTGAATCTCCAGAGAGCTATACATAGCTCTACATGGCTTAGTAAGGTCAACAGGCAGACGACACCCCGGCGACCGCGCGAACGGTCCCGGGGCATGGCCACCAGCCTCTGAGGAGCTGATGACAGTGAGCATTATCCATGCGCTGCTGCGCTGGATCCTGGACATGTGCGCGCCTGGTACGGGTAGGCGGAGGGCGCATGCCCGCTCGGTCGCGCCGGTTCTCGCCGTGGAGCTGGAGACGCCTGGTCGCGTTGCGGTACGGCTGCCCGCCCACCGCTCGCCCTACGGACTGTTCGCACCGCTCGACGGCCGGACGGCGGCCTCTGTGCGCCCGTACGTGCTCGCGGCGGAGTGGGCTTCTCAAGTACGAGAGCGCGAAGAGGCGCGCCAGGCGCGGCGCCGGTGGCCCTGGTCCTCGCGGCCGACTTCGGCATCGACCTCGACCGTCACGTCATCGGTGCGGAAGGGGCTGCGTGATGGGAACGCGGAACGAGCGGGCCGGCGAGGGATCATCTCCGGCCCAGGGGCGGCGACCCAAGCCGGTGCCGCCCCCGGAACAGGATCTGGTGGCGGCGCGGCGACCACAAGCGGGAACCCGTAAGCCAGTACGGATGTGCGTCCGCTGCCATGTGACCACCGAGACTCCCGTCGTGGTGGCCGTGGTGCACCAGAACTCCGGGCCGGGCTTCGTCGTGTACGCGTGCCGAGCATGCGCTCCGCACTTCCCGCCGCAGCCGGAAGTCCTCACCGCACTCCCGCCGTCCCGTCGAACCAGGAGCGGGCGGTGAGCGTGCCGCCCGTCGGCACGGCGAACGCGCGGGAGGTGTCCCCGGAGTGTGCGCTGGCCCGTCGACCCGGATACGAGGACGTGCACACCGAGTGCCGCGAACTGCGGGACGGCCCGCTGCAACACGGCAGGGGCCTGCTGCTGGCGCACAGCTGCGGCTGCGACTGCCACCGCCCGACAGGGGAGGCAGAGCAGTGGGAGCCGGAGTTCCGAGAGTGCCGTCGGCTGGGCGACAACTCTGCCCGAGCCGAGCCCCTCGCACTTGACCTCTGAAACGCTCAGGCGTTCAGCCGCCACCGAAAGTCCGGGCCTCATGGAACAACGCGCCCCTGCTCTCATACTCCTCTGAGCACGGAGAGCAGGGGCGCACGAGTCCGGTGCCCTGTCTGGCCAGCACCTGGCAGTTACTGCTGGGGCGGCCACTGGCCGTGGGGCGGGGTGGGCGGCTGCTGGTACGGGTTCTGCTGCGGCGGGACAGGCTGCTGCTGGTACGGGTACTGCTGCGGCGGGACGGGCTGCTGGCCGTACTGGGGGTAGCCTCCCGGACCACCGGGGCCGCCGTGGTTGTTCTTGTCGCGCCGAGACCGCTTGACGATCAGGAACACAACTAGGGCGAGCACGGCCAGGGCGATGACACCGGCGACGACGAGGAAGAGGGTCTGCTTCTGGTCCGCCTGTTCGGCCTCTGCGGCGTAGTCGGCGTCGGACTTGCCGCCGGCGCTCGGAGCGGCGGAGGGGCTCGCGGACGCAGGCGCAGAGGTCGGGGCCTTGAGGGGGCCGTACTTCGAGCCCGCGGGGATGTCTTCCGTCAGTGCGGCGAGCGGGCGGATCTCGCCGTAGCCGTACTTCTCGTCGGGGAGGGAAAGGCCCTTGGCGGAAGCGGGGAGAACGGCCGATTTGGTGAGGCGGTTGGCGATCTGACCTGCCGTGAGGTCGGGGAACTTCGATCGGAGAAGGGCAGCGGCTCCGGACACCAGTGCCGTCGCATCTGAGGTTCCCGTCCCCCTCCGCAACGCGTTACCAGGAGAACTTGCACTCACGATACGTGTAGCGGGAGCGGTGAGCAGAACTTCTGGCCCGGAGTTCGACTTGGACCAAACAACTCCGTTCTCATCCACGCCCCCGACTGTCAGAACACCGGGATATTTTGCCGGGAAATCGATGCGGTTCACGCCTTCGTTTCCGGCCGCCACAGTGATCAAGACATCGTGGGTGAGGGCGTAGGTCACCGCCTCGCGGTCTTCAGGAAGATCCAGGTGGTTTGAGACAGAGATATTGATGATGGAAGCGCCATGGTCCACTGCATAGCGAATCTCATCCGCGAATCCGGCCTCGCCTTGCATGTCCCATCGGATGGGAAGGATCTTGGCTTCTGGAGCAAGTCCGATGACTCCGTCGGTGGCGCCCGCTCCGTGCCCGTGTGCGGCAATCAGGGATGCCATGGCCGTACCGTGGTCGTCTCCGGACGCCGGAGACGGATCGTTGTCCCCGTCCCAGAAGTCCTTGCCTTCGAGCACATTCCCTTCAAGGTCCTGGTGCTCGGCGTTGACGCCGTCGTCAATGACCGCGACTGTGACACCTTTGCCTTTGGAGACCTGCCACGCGTCCTTGGCCTGCAGCGCGTCCAGGGCCCACTGGTCGCTTCTGGTCTGGTCGGCGGAAGCAGAGGGAGCCGCCGCGAGGATCAGCGCGCCCGTGAGTGCCGTGGCGCCCAGCACACGCACCGTTCGCGTGAAGGCCATTCCGTCTCCCTCTCCCATCGCAGACGCGGGCGTGACCCGAAGGCCACGCCCACGCATCCTGTCACGTACCGGTGAGCACCCTGCGGCTACTCGATGACCTTGGGCGCCGCGTTCGTCTGCGGCGTCCAGGTCTCCTCGTCCTCGACCAGGTAGTCGGGACGCTCGCCCTCGCGCTGCTCCTCTTCCTTACGGCGACCGGTGCGTGCACCAGGGGCTCCCGCGACGCCGCCCTTGCGGACAGCACCGGCTCCTCCCCGTCCTGCGGCACCGCGACTGCTGTGCAGACCCGAGCCACCAGCCGTGCCCCGGCCCGAACCCGCACCTGCACCCGCACCCGCACCCGCACCCGCCTTGGGCATGCCACCGACCACACCGCCACTTCGGCCGGCCGCGCCTCTGGCACGCGCGGCACCGCCCCTGGCAGCACCCGCGCCTGCAGCGCCACCAATGCCCCCGGCGCGCCCCGCGATACCGCGAGCGGCACCCGCTCCAGCCGCGCCGCCCATCGCACCACCGACGAAACCGGCACCGCCGCCGATGCCACCGCCGGCGGATCCACCGCCGACCGGGCCGACGCCACCAACGCCAGGTGCCCCCGTACGACCACCGGAGATGCCGTCAATCGCCGTGCCGACCTGGGGCTGTGACACCGTCGGCTTGTGCGTGCCGCCCGTGACGCCCGAGGGCGGTGCCACGGGCTTCGAGGAGCTGATCGTGCCGACCTGACCGCGGCCGGAAACACCCGCGCTTGCAGCCACCTTCGGGCTTCGAGGTGCGAGCTCCGCCGGGACCACCACGGGAGCGGGCGCAACACCGCCCGGGTCACCGGGATAGTCCTCGTGGTCGTCGTACTTGTCCGGAGGCAGAGGCGACTTCTGCTTCCAAGACCCCATCTCCGCAGCCCGACTGTTATAAGCCGCCCCCAGAACCTCCATCTTCGAAGCCATCCGAAGCTGCGCCTCGCGCCCCTCCGACAGGCTGGTCCCGTAGCTGTCGAGGGCCTCCTGCGAACTGACCCCGCTTTTGATGGCGTCGTCCGCGGCCTTGCCGCCGCTGCGGTCGCCGCCGTTGACGATGAAGTCCGCCGCACTGGAGACCTTGCCCGGCTTCTCCATCGCCAGGACCTCTGGCTTGACCTTCTCGAGGATCACCGCGGCGCCCGTGAGGGCCTGCGAGACGTTGTGGGCGTACTTGGAGCTGTCGGTGAGCTTGGTACTGATGATCCGCGCGTGCTCCTGGAACAGGTCCGCGCTCTGGCCCTCCCAGTGGGCCATCACATGCTCTACAGCAGTGTCCAGGATCTCCTTCACCCCGCCGGGCCCCACCAGATCCTTCTCCAGCCGAGCCCAGCCCTCCGCGACCGACTTCACCGTCCCCGAGTCCGCGTCCCGGACCATCTCCTTCATCTGGTCCATGTCGGAGTCGACGCCGAACTGCGTAGTGTGCTTCATCGCGAAGCACTGGTTCGCCGGGACGTACTCGAAGTTGTCGATACCCTCATCGGCCACAGCTACCGTCCCCCATCCTCATGTGACTCTCCACGCGGCAGAACACCGACTCACATCCTGTTGAACGCGGCGAGGTTCTCCGCCTCGGCGTCGGCATACGCGTCATGGGTCTTCTTCGTCTTCTGGCCGAAGGAGTCCAGCACCCGTTCCAAGTGCGCGACGATCTCGTAGAGACGTTCCTTCATCTGCTCGTGGGCCTTGTACAGAGCTTCGGCCTCACCGAAGTTCTTGCCCAGCGCCCCGGCAGGCAGGTACGTCGAGTTCTTCGCGTTCGAACCCGAGGTCCCCATGTCCTTGATGGCACGGTTCAGCTTCGTGATCGTGCCCTCGATCTCACTCAGATCGACCTTGTACTGCTCCGCCATACCCAACTCCCCGTTGGCTCCCCGTTGTTACCCATCTTCGCTCAAGCACAGCCCTTGCCGCCAGTCACTCAAGACCCGTCCGCCGGCACAGACGGGGAGTTCAGGCCACACAAAGTGATCATGCCAGCCCTCGGCCAGGGCAGGGATCAGCGTCACGGGGGACATGACATCGACGAGCTCAGTTGTTCCAGGTCTCGTCGTAAGGGTCGTGCGGCGTCGGGACCGGCTTGGCCTGGGTGACCTCCAGGTACGGGATCGGGCCGCCGTTCACCGTGTCCTTGGTCCGCCTGGCCGTGTAGGTGCCGGTCACCTGGAGCCAGCCGTCCGGCTTGAGGACCGGCGGGATCTGCCCGGTGAGGCCGACCTTGACCGGCTGGGCGTCCGCCGCGCAGCAGTTGAGGGCCATGCGGACCAGGTAGGGCGCGCCGGAGTGGTCCAGGGCGACGAACCCGGTGATGGTGATCTGCCGTCCGGCCAGGCCCCGGCCGTGCTCGTAGACGGCGCGGCCCGCGTAGTCGGCGAGGCCGAGCCGCAGGGGTCCGTTCTCCGGGAGCTTCATGTAGCCGTACGACTGCTGCAGGGCCGTACCCGTGCGCATCGCGCTGTAGGAGCCGAGGGCGGGCGGGGCGACGAGGATCAGGGCGAAGAGGGGCAGGACGAGGAGCCAGGAGACGCGGGGCTCGCGGTGGGCGTGCTCCAGCTCCGGCTCCTGCTCCTGCTCCTGCTCCAGCTCCTGCTCCTTGGGCCTGGCCCGCCACTCGTACCAGGCCGTCGCCAGTGCCGTCGCGATCAGGACGGCCCCGGCCGCCAGGACCAGCGGGCGCAGGCCCGCCTTGACGTAGCGGAGGTAGAGGTCGGTGAGGCCCGCGTGCAGGAGGGCCGCGCCGAGGACGAACAGGACCGCCGACTGTGCCTGCCGGTTCACAGCATCACCCACCCGGTCAGGACCGAGACCACGATCGCCAGGGCGAGGGTGGCGGGCGCGAAGCGCAGGGCGAAGGCACGGCCGAAGGTGCCCGTCTGCATCGCGAACAGCTTGAGGTCGATCATCGGGCCGACGACCAGGAAGGTCAGCCGCGCGGTCAGCGAGAACTGGGTGAGCGAGGCGGCCACGAACGCGTCCGCCTCCGAGCAGATCGACAGCACCACGGCGAGGGCGGCCAGGGCCAGCACCGCGATCACCGGGTTCTCCGCCGCCGTACGCAACCACGTCTGCGGGACCACGGCCTTCAGGGTCGCCGCCGCCATCGCGCCCACGACCAGGAAGCCGCCCGCGTGCATCACGTCGTGCCGGACCGAACCCCAGAAGGCGGCTCCCTTGCCCTGGCCCTCGTACGAGTGACGGGCCGGCTCCTTCAGCAGGTCGGTGCGGCCGAGACGCAGCCACAGCCAGCCCATCGCGCAGGCCACCAGCAGGCTCGCGACGAGCCGGGCCACCACCATCTCGGGATTCCGCGGGAAGGCCACGGCGGTCGCCGTCAGCACGATCGGGTTGATCGCCGGGGCGGACAGCAGGAAGGCGAGGGCCGCGGCCGGGGTGACACCGCGCCGGACCAGCGCGCCCGCCACCGGCACGGACGCGCACTCGCAACCCGGCAGCACCACGCCCGCCGCCCCCGCCACCGGCACCGCGAGGACGGGGTTCTTCGGCAGGGCGCGGGCGAAGAACGACGGCGGCACGAACACCGCGATCGCCGCCGACAGCAGCACCCCGAGCACCAGGAAGGGCAGCGCCTGGACGAGCACGGCGACGAACACCGTCATCCAGCTCTGCATGACCGGCGCGCCCAGCGCCCCCCGGATCGGCCCCTGGAGCAGCACCACCCCCAGCATCAGCAGGGTCAGCACGAGGGGGGAGTTGAGGCGCCGGTCGGCCGCGCCCTGCGGTTCGGGGCGCCGGTCCTCGCCGGTGTCCCGCGTGGGCGGGGGTGCTTTGGTGACGGCCACGGCCGGGATCCCTCCGGTGGTGAGGTGCTGGTTTCCCTGCTGGTGCGTACGACAGGGAAGGTCCGTTTGCTCAGCGTGCGCGGCGGTTTGGGGAATTCTTGACAGAGAGGCTCGTCACCCGCCGGACATGGCGGCAGCCGCCCCGGTGAGGCAGTCTTCTCCCTCGTGGGGAGCGTTCCGAACCAGAGTCCAGGGCTGCCGGGCGACACGGCCGCGCACATGGTGGTGTGCGGGGACGACGGGCTCGCGCACCGGCTGGCGGCCGAGCTCAGAGGGGTCTACGGCGAGCAGGTCACGCTCGTCGTACCGGCCTCCGAACGATCCGTGCGGCCACCGGTGGTGGTGCGGGCCCGGTCCGCCTCCGCGCTGCTCGACCGGGTGGTGACGGCGGCCGCGGGCCTGACCGGCAACGGCGGCACGGGCGCCGGCAACGGCACCGGCGGCACCGCCCCCGTCGGCGAACCCCCGGGCGGCATACGGCTGATGGAGGCCGCCGAGCCGAACGAGGCGGCGCTCGCCGCGGCGGGCGTGGAACGCGCGGACGCGCTCGCGCTCGTGTACGACGACGACGAGACCAACATCCGCGCCGCCCTCACCGCCCGCCGCCTCAACCCCCGGCTGCGGCTCGTCCTGCGGCTCTACAACCGGCGCCTGGGCCAGCACATCGAGGAACTCCTCGACCAGGCCGCCGTACTGGCCTCCGGCGGCCCGGCCGACGGGACCGGCTTCGACGCCTCCACGACCGTGCTCTCCGACGCCGACACGGCCGCGCCCGCACTGGCCGCCACCGCCCTCACCGGCACCAGCAAGGTCCTCCAGACCGGCGGCCTGCTGCTGCGGGCGGTCGAACGGCCCCCGGCCGGTAGCGGCGGGAGCGCCGATCCGGGTCTTGCCACGCTCGCCCTGCTCTCGCCGACCGACAGCCACGGGCCCGGCGGCGACCAGGGCCCGGCACTGCTGCCGGACGCGGCAGCGGTTCGGGACGGCGGCGGGCGCGCGACCGTCGTGCTGGAGCAGGTGTCGTACGCCGGGCCCGCGCTGCCGGACGGGCGCGGTGTGATGCCGTGGTTCGCCTCGCTGTTCTCGCGGCGGCTGCGGTGGTCGCTGGCCGGGATGGTGGGGTGCGTGGTCGCCCTCGCCGTTGCGCTGTGGCTGGTGACGGGGATCCATCCGCTGCGCGCCTTCTATCTGACGCTGCTCGACCTGTTCGCGATCGACGACCCCGCGCTCGGTCAGTCCGTCGGGCGGCAGATCCTCCAACTCCTGTCCGGGCTCGCCGGGCTGCTGCTGCTTCCGGTGCTCCTCGCGGCGGTCCTGGAGGCGCTCGGCACCTTCCGCACCGCGTCCTCCCTGCGCAAACCGCCCCGGGGCCTCGGCGGACACGTCGTGCTGCTCGGGCTCGGCAAGATCGGCACCCGGGTGCTGACGCGGCTGCGGGAGCTGAACATCCCCGTGGTCTGCGTCGAGTCCGACCCCGAGGCCCGGGGACTGGCCACGGCGCGGCGGCTGCGGGTGCCGGTGGTCCTCGGGGACGTCACCCAGGAGGGGGTCCTGGAGGCCGCCAAGATCCACCGCGCGCACGCGCTGCTGGCGGTGACCAGCGCGGACACGACGAACCTGGAGGCCGTGCTGTACGCGCGGGCCGTGCGGCCCGACCTGCGGGTGGTGCTGCGGCTGTACGACGACGACTTCGCGACGGCGGTGTACCGGACCCTGCGGGCCGCGCACCCCCGTGCCTCCACGCGCAGCCGGAGTGTCTCTCATCTGGCGGCTCCCGCCTTCGCCGGGGCGATGATGGGGCGGCAGATCCTGGGGGCGTTCCCGGTCGAGCGGCGGGTGCTGCTGTTCGCGGCGCTGGAGGTGAGCGGGCATCCGCAGCTGGAGGGCAGGACGGTCGGGGAGGCGTTCCGGGCGGGGTCCTGGCGGGTGCTGGCGCGTGAGGAGTCCGGGGACGCTCCGGGACTGGCGTGGGACCTGCCGGACACGTACGTCCTGCAGGGATCGGATCGGGTGGTGCTGGCGGCGACTCGTCGGGGGCTCGCGGAGTTGCTGGGTCGGCGGGGACGGGCGGGGGCGTAGCCGTACGCGAACGTCGTGCCAGGTCGGGTCGTTGTGCGGCTGCGGGCGAGTGGGGGGCTGGTCGCGCAGTTCCCCGCGCCCCTGAAAGACATGACCCGCAGCCGACAATGCTCCCCCGCCTACCCCAAATGCCTCTCCGCGAAGTCCAGTTCCAGCTTCACCTGCTTGATCCGCTCGTCCACCACCAGCGAGCCGTGACCCGCGTCGTACCGGTACACCTCGTGCACCGCACCCCTCGACTCCAGCCGCTTCACGTAGTTGTCGACCTGACGGATCGGACACCGGGGGTCGTTGACGCCGGCCGAGATGTACACCGGGGCCTTCACCTGGTCCACGTAGGTCAGGGGCGAGGACGCCTCGAAGCGCTCCGGAACCTCCTCCGGCGTGCCGCCCAGCAGCGTCCGGTCCATCGCCTTCAGCGCTTCCATCTCGTCGTGGAACGCCGTGACGTAGTCCGCGACCGGGACCGCCGCGATGCCGAGCGCCCACGCCTCCGGCTGGGTGCCCAGTCCGAGGAGCGTGAGGTAGCCACCCCAGGAACCGCCCGTGAGGATCAGCCGGGCGGGGTCGGCGAGACCGGACGTGATCGCCCATTCCCGCACCGCCGCGATGTCCTCCAGCTCGATCAGGCCGACCCGGTGCTTCAGCGCGTCGGTCCACTCGCGCCCGTATCCCGTGGATCCGCGGTAGTTGACCCGGACGACCGCGTATCCGTGGTCCACCCAGGCCGCCGGACCCGCCGCGAACGAGTCGCTGTCGTGCCAGGTCGGGCCGCCGTGGATGTCGAAGACCGTCGGCAGCGGTCCCGTCGCCCCCGCCGGCTTCTGGACCAGGGCGTGGATCCGGCCGCCCGGACCCTCGACCCACACGTCCTCCACCGGTACCGAACCGGGGGACTTCAGACCCGGCGGGTCCAGGACCACCTCACCCGTCGTCGAGCGCACCGCCGACGGCTCGGCGGCCGAGGACCACAGGTACTCCACGCTGCCGTCGGGGCGGGCCGTCGCCCCGGAGACCGAGCCGGGCGGGGTCGCGACCTTCTCCAGCTTGCCGCTCTCCAGGTCGTACCGGAACAGCTCGCTGCGGGCCTCGAAGCTGTGCACGATGAGCAGGCCCGTGCCGTCCGGGTACCACTCGGCGCCCACGTCACCGGGCAGGTCCAGGGCGAGGTCGCTCTCCTCGCCCGTGGCCACGTCCCACACCAGCGGCTCCCAACGGCCCCGCCGCTGATGGCCGATGAGCAGCCGGGTGTCGCCGTCGACCGGCGCGAAGCCGAGGACCTCCAGGCCCAGCTCCTCGGTGCCTCCCTCGGTGTCGTCGAGCTCGGCGACCGCCCTGCCGTCGGGGCGCACCACGCGCAGCGCCGAGTGCATCGCGTCGCCGTGCTCGGTGTGCTCGATCGCGATCAGCGAGCCGTCGTGGGAGAGGTCGCCGACACCCGCCGACTCGCGGTGCCGGTAGATCTCCACCGGGTCCTCGCCGTCGCGCACGAGGTGGAGGGAGGTGCCCTCGTCGTCGGTCGAGCGGCCCACGACCGCCGTCCGGCCGTCCCGGCCCAGGGCCAGGCCCGCCGGGTAGGAGGGCTCCAGGCCCGGCGCGGCGAGCTCGTCCGCGCCGCCCTCGAAGGGCTGGCGGCGCCAGACGCCGAACTCGTCGCCGTCCTTGTCGTCGAACCACCAGATCCACGCGCCGTCCGGGGAGAGCACGCCGTCCGTGGTGCCGTTGGGCCGGTCGGTGACCTGACGCTGGACGCCGGTGACTCTGTCCCAGGCGTACAGCTCGTACGTCCCCGTCGCGTTGGACACGAACAAGGAGCGGTCGGGGGCGTCCTCCGCCCAGTCGGGCAGCGACACCCGGGGCGCCCGGAAGCGCTTCTCCCAGTCCGGCATCTCGTCGTTCCGCTCGGCCGCGGCGGACCCGTTGCTCTCAGTCATGACCCCATACTGCCTGCCCTCACAGACAATCCGCAGACGAGGTCCCCAGCCTGTGGACAACTTCTACCAGCCGCTTACCCGAACCCGTCCCGAGCTGGTCGAAAAGGTCGTCCGGGCCCGTTGTCAGTGGTGGGGTGCACACTCGTCCCCATGACCGATCTGCGCAAGACCGTGGAGAGTTTCTGGGCCCTCGCCGAGGCCCGCGACTGGACCGCGTTCGCGGACACCCTGTCCGAGGACGTCGTCTACACCCTGCCGCAGACCCGCGAGCGCGTCAGCGGACGGGAGCGGTACGTCGAGTTCAACCGTGAGTACCCGGGCGACTGGCACCTGCGGATCGAGCGGATCGTCGCCGAGCCGGGCCAGGTCGTCACCTGGGCCCACTTCACGGTGGGTCTGGAGGAGATGTACGCCATCTCCTTCTTCACCGGTGACGACAGCGGCCGGATATCCACCGTCACCGACTTCTGGCCGGAGCCGTACGAGCCCCCGGCGGGCCGGGACCACCTCACCGAGCGGTTCTGACCCCGCGCCCCGGCGGCGCCCGGCGGCCCCGTACCGTGGGGGTGTGTACCGGTTTCTGCTGACACCCCGCTGGTTTGGCATCAACGTCTTCGTGCTGCTCGCCATCCCGTTCTGCGTCTTCATGGGGTCGTGGCAGCTGAGCCGGTTCGAGGACCGGATGACGGAGAGCCGGGACGCGAAGCAGTCGGTCGTCACCGACGAGCGCGAGGCCGCGCGGCCGCTGGCCGAGGTGCTGCCGGTGGACAAGGCGACCTCCGGCAAGCAGGTCACCGCGACCGGCCGGTACGACAAGCAGCTGCTCGTCCCCGACCGGCAACTCGACGACCGCGAGGGCTACTACGTCCTGACGCTGCTGCGCACCGACGGCGGCAAGGCCCTGCCCGTGGTCCGGGGCTGGCTGCCGGGCACCCCCGACCCGGCGAAGGTCCCGGCCGCGCCGAAGGGCGAGGTCACCGTCACCGGGGCGCTGCAGGCGTCGGAGACCCCGGGGGACAACGGCGTCAGTGCGCGGGGTGGGCTTCCGGCCGGGCAGACCGCGGCGATCAGCGCGGCCTCGCTGATCAACATCGTGCCGTACGACGTGTACGACGCGTGGGTCACCCTCAACACCGGTGACTCCGGGATGAAGGCCGTGCCGGCGACCGCGCCCGCCGACAGCGGGCTGGACCTGAAGGCGTTCCAGAACCTCGGCTACACCGGCGAGTGGTTCGTGTTCGCCGGGTTCGTGGTCTTCATGTGGTTCCGTCTGGTGCGCCGCGAGGTGGAGTTCATCCGGGACGCGGAGCTTGGGATCCTCCCGGACGACGAACAGCAGGAGCAGGACCGGCAGCCCCAGGAGAAAGCGACTGCCTGAACCCGCTCCGGCGGGCTCGGCGGTCCGTCACGACGACGTGCCGGCGGTCCGTCACACGACGTGTCGGCGGTCCGTCACGACGACGTGAGCACACCCGTCCAGTACACGACGCCCGCGCACGCGTTGGACACCGTCGTGGACACCGAGGGTCCGCCGCCCTCCGCCGTGTTCGTCACCAGGACGCTGCCGTCGGCCGTGCCGCCGTCCGTGAGGAGCTGGGTGGAGGTGCCGGTGTCGCCGCCGGTGGAGGAGCCCTCGCCGGCGGAGGTGTCCGGGGAGGTCGAGGGGTCGGGGCTGGGGTCGGTCGAGGGTTCCGTGGTGGGACACGTCTCGGACGGCACCCAGGCGAACTTCACGTCGTAGGAGGAGCCCGGCTGGAGCAGCAGCTGGGCGACCTCCTGGGACGGGTCGGGCAGCCCCGCCGAGGCCGCGTCGCCGGACACGTGGCGGACCGTGCTGATCTTGCTGCTGTCGGCCGCGCCCTGCGCGCTCGGCGTCACGGTGCCGGGACCGGTGACCGTGCAGGCGGCGGTGGAGCCGTTGGTGACGTGGAAGGTGCCGTAGACCGTCCCGGAGGCGTCGGGCACCGCGGTGCTCGCCGTGGGGGTGCCGAGCTGAACTGCCGTGCAGACCGGGGCACCGGCGGAGGTCGTGGCGGACGGGTCGGTGCCGCTGCTCGCGCCGGTGCTCGCGCCCGCGGTCTTTCCCTTGTCCTCGCCCTTCGACGTGGCCTTGTCCTCGTCCTCGGTCTTGCCCGAGGAGCCGCCGGAGGTGGACTCGCCGCCGTCCTCGTGTTTGCCCTGGCCCGCGCCGCCCTGCATCTGGGAGGTGTGCCCGGCGTTGGAGGTGTTGGCGCTGGTGCCGGTGGAGGAGACGTGGACGACGGCGGGGATCGCGGTGCCGAAGAAGAGGGCGGCGGCCGCCATGCCGACGAGGGCCTGCCGCTTGCGTGCCCGCCGGGCGGGGACCGCCTTGCGCAGATGGTCCAGGGTGCCGTCGCGCGGCTCCATCTCCTGGACCGCCTGGTGCAGCATCCGTCGCAGTGCCAGCTCGTCCGAGTCGAACTCCCCCGTGGAGCTCAGATCGTCGGGGCCGTGGTTCACAGTTCCGTTCCCAGCGTGCGATTGCTTCGGCTCTTGCGTGCCGACCCAGGTCGGCTCGTGCCTCCCCCTGGGCCCAGAAGGCTTGGGGGGTTCCCCATAGGGCTCGTGGGAGGGACGGTGTCCCTCGGAGTCGTCGCCGCTCACACCGGCTCCTCCATCGCGACCCGCAGTGCGGCGATCCCGCGGGAGCCGTACGCCTTCACGGACCCCAGCGAGATGCCGAGCGTATCGGCGACCTGGGCCTCGGTCATGTCCGAGAAGTAGCGCAGGACCAGGACCTCGCGCTGGCGGCGCTGCAGGCCCTTCATCGCCTTGATGAGGGAGTCGCGCTCCAGCAGGTCGTAGGCCCCCTCCTCGGCGCTCGCCATGTCGGGCATCGGCTTGGACAGCAGCTTGAGTCCGAGGATGCGCCGGCGCAGGGCCGAGCGGGAGAGGTTGACGACCGTCTGGCGCAGGTACGCGAGGGTCTTCTCCGGGTCGCGGACGCGTTTGCGCGCCGAGTGGACACGGATGAAGGCCTCCTGGACGACGTCCTCGCAGGAGGCGGTGTCGTCGAGCAGGAGGGCGGCGAGGCCGAGCAGGGAGCGGTAGTGCGCGCGGTAGGTCTCGGTGAGGTGGTCGACGGTGGTACCGGCTGCCGTCACGTCCTCGGCGCCGTCACGCTGACTGGGTATGCGGGCGGGCCGCGCTGCGGGCATGGGGGCGATCACCGGCATGCCACCGGGCGCCCCGGGCCTGCGGGGCCGGAGGACAGCCGCGCCGCTCGGCGCGGCAGGGAAGTCGAGTACCTGAGCCACGCCAGTTGGACACGCTCACCCCGGTGAGGGTTGTACGCCACCGTCCATCTTCTCTCAGGCAGCACAACTGACCGTGCGTCGAACGCGCTCATGCCTACCCGCTCTTCCCCTGTGTCCGATGGCCGAGGCGTCCCCACGCCTCGCATGCATCCCCGCACCCCCTGAAAGGGCGTTCGCAAAGACGCTCCCCGCCCTTCGCGCGGTTGCGGAGAGCGGGGAGGAAAATCTTCGGACGCCCGGGCGCCGGGATCAAGTGGTACGGACCATTAGTCGCACCACATGTCGCCCACAGATCTTACAAAGCGTTCAGGTCACGGCCAGGACTTTTCCCGTAGGCACAACTGCGTACGACAGATCGGCCACGGGACGGGCGTCACACGAACTCGGCCGCCACGAGCTCCGCGATCTGCGCGGTGTTGAGCGCGGCACCCTTGCGCAGGTTGTCCCCGCACACGAAGAGTTCCAGCGCGGTCGGGTCGTCGAGGGCCCGTCGTACCCGCCCCACCCAGGTGGGATCGGTGCCGACGACGTCGGCGGGAGTGGGGAACTCCCCGGCCGCCGGATCGTCGAAGAGGACGACCCCAGGGGCGGTCGCGATGATCTCGCGCGCCTTGCGGACGGTGACCTCGCCCTCGAAGCGGGCGTGGACGGTGAGGGAGTGCACGGTGACCACCGGGACCCGCACACAGGTCACGGCGACCGGCAGCGTGGGCAGGCCCAGGATCTTGCGGGACTCGTCCCGCACCTTCATCTCCTCCGAGGACCACCCGTCCTCGCGCAGGGAACCGGCCCACGGTACGACGTTCAGCGCGACCGGCTCCGGGAACGGCCCGGTGTTGTCGCCGACGGCCCGCCGCACGTCACCGGGGTGTGTGCCGAGCTCGGTGCCCGCGACCAGGGACAGCTGCTGACGCAGGGTCTCGACGCCGGCCCGGCCGGCGCCGCTCACCGCCTGGTACGAGGACACCACCAGCTCGCGCAGCCCGAACTCGGCGTGCAGCGCGCCCAGGGCCACGATCATGGAGAGGGTCGTGCAGTTGGGGTTGGCGATGATCCCGCGCGGCCGCATCCGCACCGCGTGCGGATTGACCTCGGGCACCACGAGGGGCACGTCCGGGTCCATCCGGAAGGCGCCGGAGTTGTCCACGACGACGGCACCGCGCGCGGCGGCGACCGGCGCCCACTGCGCGGCCACCTCGTCGGGTACGTCGAACATGGCGACGTCGACCCCGTCGAAGGCCTCCTCCGACAGGGCCACGACCTCGACCTGCTCCCCACGCACGGCCAGCTTGCGGCCGGCCGAGCGCGGGGAGGCGATCAGTCGGATCTCGCCCCAGATGTCCGCGTGCTGGGACAGGATCTGGAGCATGACCGTGCCGACGGCCCCGGTCGCCCCCACGACCGCGAGCGTCGGACCAGGCTCTGCCGTCACCTTCCCGCCTGCCTGGCGACGTCTGGCACGCACGCTCGCCGCGTTGCCGGGCCACCCGCGTGGCTCCGCCACGAGGGCGGCCCGGCGCCTTGCGATCGCACGCACCAGGCGCCGCCAGGCCCGCCCTCCGGGCGGACGGCGGGAAGGTGACGGCAGAGCCTCGTCATCGGCCGGTGCCCCCGTAGACGACGGCCTCGTCGCTGTCGGAGTCGAGCCCGAAGGCGCTGTGCACGGCGCGGACCGCCTCGGTCACGTCGTCGGCGCGGGTGACGACCGAGATGCGGATCTCGGAGGTCGAGATCAGCTCGATGTTCACGCCGGCGTCGGACAGCGCGGTGAAGAAGTCGGCCGTGACGCCCGGGTTGGTCTTCATGCCCGCGCCCACGAGCGAGATCTTGCCGATCTGGTCGTCGTAGCGCAGCGAGTCGAAGCCGATGCCGGACTTGTTCTTCTCCAGGGCGTCGATGGCCTTGCGGCCCTCGGCCTTGGGGAGAGTGAAGGAGATGTCCGTCAGGCCGGTGGAGGCGGCGGAGACGTTCTGCACGATCATGTCGATGTTGATCTCGGCGTCCGCGATCGTGCGGAAGATAACCGCGGCCTCACCCGGCTTGTCCGGCACGCCGACGACCGTGATCTTGGCCTCGGAGGTGTCGTGCGCGACACCGGAGATGATGGCCTGCTCCACCTTCTTGTCCCCTTGCTCGATCGGCTCACTGCTGACCCATGTGCCCTGCAGTCCGCTGAAGGACGACCGGACGTGGATCGGGATGTTGTAGCGACGGGCGTACTCCACACAGCGGTGGAGCAGCACCTTCGAGCCGGAGGCGGCGAGCTCCAGCATGTCCTCGAAGGAGATCCAGTCGATCTTCTTCGCCTTCTTCACCACCCGCGGGTCGGCGGTGAACACGCCGTCGACGTCGGTGTAGATCTCGCACACCTCGGCGTCGAGCGCCGCGGCGAGCGCGACGGCCGTGGTGTCGGAGCCACCACGGCCGAGCGTGGTGATGTCCTTCTTGTCCTGGCTGACACCCTGGAAGCCGGCGACGATGGCGATGTTGCCCTCGTCGAGGGCCGTACGGATACGGCCCGGCGTGACGTCGATGATCCGGGCTTTGTTGTGGACCGAGTCGGTGATGACGCCGGCCTGGCTGCCGGTGAACGACTGGGCCTCGTGGCCCAGGTTTTTGATCGCCATGGCCAGCAGCGCCATGGAGATCCGCTCTCCGGCGGTCAGCAGCATGTCGAACTCACGCCCGGCAGGCATGGGAGATACCTGCTCGGCGAGATCGATCAGCTCGTCCGTCGTGTCGCCCATCGCGGAAACGACGACGACGACCTGGTGGCCGTTCTTCTTCGCTTCGACGATTCGCTTGGCGACGCGCTTGATGCCCTCGGCATCGGCTACGGAGGAGCCTCCGTACTTCTGCACGACAAGGCCCACGTGCGCTCCTCGCTCAGTCCGTGTGTGTCGGCTCAGTTTACCGAGCGCCCGAATTCCACCTCCGCGGTATCGCATCGTGAGATTCGGACGCCCAGGTCAGCGCATGCCCAGCCGCGGACCCCGGGAAAAGTGCACCGCGTCACATGGCCCGGTGGGGCCTCTGTGACAACTGTGAATTAAGTTTCAAGGATTAGGGTGCGGCTGTGCGCGTACTCCTGGTGGAAGACGATGAGCCGGTCGCCCAGTCCCTGAGACGAGGCCTTCTCCGGTACGGATTCGAGGTCGAGTGGGTCTCCACCGGCGGGGCCGCGCTGAGCCATGAGGGCCCCTACGACGTCGTCCTCCTCGATCTCGGTCTGCCCGACACCGACGGCCTCGACGTGTGCAGGGCGCTGCGCGAGCGCGGTGACGTGCCGATCATCGTCATCAGCGCGCGCAGTGACGAGACGGACCGGGTGGTCGGCCTGGAGCTCGGCGCCGACGACTACGTGTCCAAGCCGTTCGGGGTCCGGGAGGTCATCGCGCGGATACGGGCCGTGATGCGGCGCGCGCAGCCCCGTACCGGGGCCGCGGCGGGTCCCGACACCTACGGCTCCCGCCTGACCATCGACCGCAAGGCCGCCCGGGTCCGCCTCGGCGGCGAGGAGGTGCCCCTCACGCCCAAGGAGTACGACCTGCTGGCCTTCCTCACCGAGGAGCCGGGCGCGCTGATGTCGCGCGAGCAGATCATGGAGGCGGTCTGGGACGCGAACTGGTTCGGGCCGACCAAGACGCTGGACGTGCATGTGGCGGCGCTGCGGCGCAAGCTCGCCGGGGCGGTCGTGATCGAGGCGGTCCGGGGCGTGGGCTTCCGGCTGGAGATCGCCGAGGACGCCGGGGCCTCATGAACCGGCAGCTCATCCGGAGTTACATCCTGCTGGTGGCGGTGGCCATCTTCCTGTTCACCGTCCCGGTCGCCTTCACGCTGACCAAGCAGTTGCGGGACGACACCAGACAGTCGGTCCTGCGCGAGGCGAACACCATGGCGCTGCTGCTGAGCAACGGCACCAGCACCTCGTGCGAGGCCCTGACCGAGGTGGCCACGGCGTACGGCGACGTCCAGGCGACCCCCACCGCGCACTGTGACCCGAAGCTGCCGGTCCCCGTCGCGGACGCGGCGCTCGAGCGGGCCGTGGAGAAGAACGAGTCGACCACCGACTGGGGCTCCGACTTCGTCTGGGGCAGGCATCTGACGGTCACCGTCCCCGCGAAGGACGACGCGGCCGTACGGATCGTCTACTCCACCTCGGACATGACCAGACGGCTCTGGCAGATCTGGGGGTTCCGGGCCGGACTCGCCGTGCTGGTCCTCGCCGCGGCCGCCGCCATCGGCGCGTTCGCCGCCCGCCGGATCACCGCCCCCCTGCGCGAACTCAACTCCATGGCCAGCAAGTTCAGCGACGGCGACCTGACCGCGCGCTCCCCGGTGACGGGCCCGCCGGAGACGCAGACGCTCGCGCGCACCCTGAACCAGGGCGCGGAACGGCTGGACACGCTGGTGGCCTCGCAGCGCATCTTCGTGGCGGACGCCTCGCACCAGCTCCGCACCCCGCTGACGGCGTTGCGCCTGTCCCTGGACAACATCGCGGACGGGGTGGACGACGAGTTCGTACGGGAGGACGTGGAGCAGGCGACGGCGGAAGTGGTCCGCATGAGCCGCCTGGTCAACGGCCTTCTCGTCCTCGCCCGAGCAGAGGCGAAGGTGACCGCCGCGGAGCCGCTGCCGCTCAGGGAGATCGTGGACGAACGGCTGACGGTGTGGAGGCCGGCCGCCGACGAGCGCGGAGTCACCATCGCGCTCAGGGGGAGTGTTGTCGACGACCGGCCGTCTGTGCTGGCCAGCCCCGGCCACCTGGACCAGGTGCTGGACAACGTGCTCTCGAACGCCCTGGAGGTCTCGCCGGACGGCGGGCGGATCACCGTCGAGGTCGAGTCCCGGGCGGACACGGTGGTGCTGTCCGTCCTCGACGAGGGACCCGGCATGCCCGATGCCGACAAGTCCCGCGCCTTCGACCGCTTCTGGCGCGGTCAGGGCCTCACCGGCCGCTCCGGATCCGGTCTCGGCCTCGCCGTCGTCAAGCAGTTGGTGACCGACGACGGCGGAACCGTGACCCTGGGGGACGCGCCGGGAGGCGGGCTGAAGGTGGAGATCAGCCTTCGGGCATCGCCGAGGAGTGGTGGTTGACGATCTTCCACTTGCCGTTCCGCTTCTCGTACTCGTACGTGTAGCGGGCCTCGACGACGCGCTTGGCGCCGCTCTTCGGGTCGGTGAGCGTGAACTCGTAGACGCCGGTGTCGATCGCGGAGTCGGTGTCGAGGACGTTGACGATCGTCTGGACCTTCTTGCCGACCGGCTTGTTCTGCAGGAAGTGCTCGAAGTAGTCGACGATGCCGGCGCGGTCGGTGCGGACCTTGTTGGAGACGGTGGGCAGGAGGACCGCGTTCTTGGCGTACAGGTCCGCGACCGTGTCGGCGTCACCGGTCTGCAGGGCGGCGTTCCAGGTGTCGAAGAGGTGGGCGATCTGCTTCTTGGAGGGCTTCTTCGCGTGCTCCGGTCCGGCGGTGGCCGCGACCGTGCCAAGGGTGCCGACGGCCACGAGCGCGGTGGCGGTGACGATGGCTGCGCGCTTGGTTATGGAACGACGGGTCATCGCTGTCTCCAGTGCGGTGAGAGGTGGTGCTGTGAAGTGACTCCAGCCTCTCTTCGCACTGGTTAGGGCCCGTGCAGCCGAGATACAGGGCACGGCCAGCAGATGCCCAATTCACGCTGTGTGACGGCTCGTTCGCGGGACGGCCACGCGGGGGCCCGCCCCCGGACCCGGCGGTGTGGTCGGCCTGGCGGGCCCACGTCGTCACGAACGCCGTACCCGCGCGGCCCGCGGCCCCCTGATCCGGGCGCCCAGCGCACGGGCGTACTCGCGCATGGTCCGCAGGTCGTGGATCTCGCCGCCCTCTATCTGAGTGACCCATGCCGGGAAGAAGTCGGCCGCCACGGCCACCTGTCCCCGCGTCAGGCCCTGTTCCTCGCGGACCTCGCGCAACCGGCGGCCGAGGGCGTACGCGTGCGGGGCGGACAGCGGTCCCCGGATGCCGACGCGGATCACACCCGGCCCCCGAACAACGCCACCAGCCCGTGGTCCAGTTCAGCCCCCACCGTCTCCTCGCCCGCGGCGACGACCGTGTACGTGCGGGCCAGGAAGCGGGTCAGGTCCGCGGTGGGGAACCTGAGGACGGCGACGCCGTGCGGCGCGCGGAACTCGACGTACGTGTGGGTCGAACCGGCCGGGCGGACCCGGATGTTGCCGATCCCGGCCGGTGCTCGCAGCCCCTCGCCCAGCAGCACGCGGGCGAACGTCCACGTCGTGGCCTCGCCGTCGACCGTGACATGGGGCGGGAAGTCGATGTGCACGGCCAGCGGGTCGGCGGAGGTGTAGCGCAGGGTCGCGGGGATCGCGAGCTGCTGGTCCGCGGCCGTGATCAGGCCGGCGCCTGTCGGCTGCTGGAGGGTGACGTGCATGCGGGGCTCCAAGTCGGCGAGGGGCACGGGCGGCCGGGTGTGGCCGTTGTGCAGTCAGACCACCCCAGGTGCCCGCGCATTACGCCGTTCCAGAAGTCTTCTTGTATGACCCGCGTCACACAGCCCGCTACTGCGGGGATCGCAGGCCCAGCGGAGCCGCGATCTCCTCCACCATCACCTTGCCCGCCTCGAACTCCAGCGTCTCGTCGCCGATCTCCTGGTCGGTGTCGAGGCCGTCCAGCTCCTCCAGCGGCTGGTTCAGGCGCACGTGCGCCACCACCGACTGCAGGGCCCGCAGGGTCGCGGAGGCCGTGGAGCCCCAGTTGGAGAAGTAGGAGAACTGCCACCACCACAGGGCCTCCGAGGTGCGGCCCGCGCGGTAGTGGGCCATGCCGTGGCGCAGGTCGGTGATGACGTCGGTCAGGTCGTCGGAGATCCGGGCCGGGACCGGGGCCTTGCGGGGCTCGTAGGGGTCGAAGACCTCGGAGTAGACGTCGATCGGTTCCAGCAGCCGGGCCAGGTTCTCGCGCAGTTCGTCCACGTCGGCGTCCGGGCCCGTGTCGGGCTCGTAGCGCTCGTCGGGGACGATGTCCTCGTGGGCGCCCAGGCGGCCGCCGGCCAGCATGAGCTGGGAGACCTCCAGAAGGAGGAAGGGGACGGCCGAGTCGGGTTCGTCGCCCTTCGCCACCTCCATGACGGCCACCAGGAAGCTCTCGACCTGGTCGGCGATCTGGACCGCGAAGTCGTCGGGGTCCTGGGCAGCGTGCAGTGTGGCGTCAGACATCTAGGAGTCGTCTCCCCTCGAAGGCGCGGCCGAGGGTCACCTCGTCCGCGTATTCCAGGTCGCCACCCACCGGGAGGCCGCTGGCCAGGCGGGTGACCTTGAGGCCCATGGGCTTGATCATGCGGGCGAGGTACGTCGCTGTGGCCTCGCCCTCCAGGTTCGGGTCGGTGGCCAGGATCAGCTCCGTGACCGTCCCGTCGGCCAGCCGGGCCAACAGCTCTCGTATGCGCAGATCATCGGGTCCTACACCCTCGATGGGGCTGATCGCGCCGCCCAGGACGTGGTACTTGCCCCGGAACTCCCGGGTGCGCTCGATCGCGACCACGTCCTTCGGCTCCTCCACCACGCAGATGACGGAGAGGTCGCGGCGGGGATCGCGGCAGATGTTGCACAGCTCTTCCTGTGCGACATTGCCGCAGGTCGCGCAGAAGCGGACCTTGGCCTTGACCTCCACCAGGCACTGCGCGAGCCGACGGACGTCCGTCGGCTCCGCCTGGAGGATGTGGAAGGCGATCCGCTGGGCGCTCTTGGGACCGACGCCGGGCAGCCGCCCCAGTTCGTCGATGAGGTCCTGGACCACGCCTTCGTACAACGGACTGCCGTCCTTCCTGGGGTTCCTTGCGATACGTACGCTAGTTGGCCGACACCCGACTCCGGAAGACGGGCTCCCTAGAAGGGCAGACCGGGGATGCCGCTGCCGCCGCCGAGCCCCTGGGCGAGCGGGCCGAGCTTCTGCTGCTGGAGGGTCTGGGCGTTCTCGTTCGCCGCCTGTACGGCCGCCACGATCAGATCGGCGAGGGTCTCGGTGTCTTCCGGGTCCACGGCCTTCGGGTCGATCTTCAGCGCGCGCAGTTCTCCGGCGCCGGTGACAGTGGCCTTCACCAGACCGCCGCCCGCCTGGCCGTCGACCTCGGTCCTGGCGAGTTCCTCCTGCGCGTTCGCCAGGTCCTGCTGCATCTTCTGGGCCTGCTGGAGCAGCTGCTGCATATTGGGCTGGCCACCACCGGGGATCACGATCAGCTCCTGTGTCGATACGGCTGTGCGGGCGAGGTTTTTCCTCTCTGGCACGAGCCTACGTGGTCGGGACGGGCGTCGCCCCAGCACTCTTTCGAGTGAGTTGACGTGGAGT
Source organism: Streptomyces sp. NPDC005303 (assembly GCF_040607335.1). Classification (NCBI taxonomy): domain Bacteria; kingdom Bacillati; phylum Actinomycetota; class Actinomycetes; order Kitasatosporales; family Streptomycetaceae; genus Streptomyces; species Streptomyces sp. NPDC005303. The sequence goes on from NZ_JBEXGM010000026.1 coordinate 51,145, forward strand.
CCTATACCTGATCAAGACCCTCTTCCGAGCGGAAAAGCGACCAAAGCACCCCCTTCGCCACCCATTGGGCGGTAGGAAGGATCCCCGCACATCAGCATCAGGCGTCACGCAGGGTGACCGATCAGTAGGGAGCGCCGGGTGGGTCAGCCGGAGATGCAGCCCGAGGGCCCGCCTCAGGACGGACGGGCCGATCTGGCCGGGCGGCCGTTCCCGCTCGGTGACTGGGGTGAGCCCGCCGTACGGCTGGACGAGCTGTACCGGTGGGTGGAGCACGGGGCACTGGAGGCGGCGTCCTGGTATCTCGCGGACCGGGTGGGGAAACGGCGCTGTGCGCGGGCTCTGAGGAGCGGCGCCGCGGCGGGGGCGGTGACCGGGTCCGTGCTGCCGCTGCTGGGGCTGACGGGAGTGGTGGGGGCCGGGATCGCGCCCTGGGGCTATCTCGCCCTCCTCCTCGCGGTGGCCTGCGTGGCCGTCGACCGCTTCTTCGGTGTGACCTCCGGCTGGATAAGGGACGTGGCCACCGCGCAGGCCGTGCAGCGCCGCCTCCAGGCCCTCCAGTTCGACTGGGCCTCGGAGAGCGTCCGTGAGGTGCTCGGCCCCACGGAGGGCACGGCCGCCGAGGCCACCGAACGCTGCCTGGGCGTCCTGCGCCGCTTCTCCGAGGACGTGACGGAGCTGATCCGGGTGGAGACGGCCGACTGGATCGTGGAGTTCCGCAACGGGTCCGCGCCGATGGGCATCCAGGGAGCGGTGACGTCCGGCGGACGCCAGGACTCCGGGAGCGCTCAGGGACGCCTCCCGCTGCCCCCGGGGCCTCCGGCCCGCCCCAACATGCCCCGGCAGCGACCGCCGGAGCCCCGGTGAGCCGCCTCGGGGCGACCCTCGCGGGGAACCGTCAGTCGCACGGCCCCGCCCCGCGTCCGCACGGCAGATGCCCCTGCTCCCGGATCACGTCCTGGCTCGTGCCCTCGTCGAGGTAGGCGAGGAAACCGGCGGCCAGCGAGCCGGGGGCCGGGGAACGGTAGGTGTAGGCGTACTCGACACCGCGGTAGGGGTACCGGTCCAAATGGTCGACGGAGGCCGCCACACCGTCCAGCGGCACCCGGCGCACGCCCTGGTGGCCGGTGGCCAGGGTGAGTTCGCTGTAGCCGAGGGCGCCGGGCTGGGCGGCGACCTTGTCCAGCACGGCCTCCGTGGAGGCGAGTTCGCAGCGGGTGACGGGCGCGCGGGCGGCCGCGGCCACCGCCTTGTCCGTCAGCGGGTCGCAGTCCAGTGAGGTCGTGGGGGTCATCTCCCAGGCGCCCGCCAGCACCCGCTCCTGGAAGATCTGCCGGGTGCCCGAGTAGGCGTCCCGGCTGACCAGCACCACCGGCAGGCCGGGCAGGCGCGGGAGTCCGGCGGGGCGGGATTCGTTCAGGTCGCTCCACCGCCGCACCTCGCCCCGGTACAGGCGCTCCACCTCGGCCCGGGTCAGGCCGCGCGCACCGAGGTCGATGCCGTCGTTGACGACGAGCGAGAAGACCGACAGGGCGATCTTCTCGCCGTGCAGGCCCAGCCGGTCGCCCATCGGGCCGTCGGAGAACGCGATCACGGACCGGGCCTCCTTCGCCGAACGGGCACCGGTGGCGGCGAGCCCGGCCACCCCGGCCTCGCTGCCACGCGCCTCCACCGTGATGTCGGCGCCCGCGCAGTCCTTCTCGTACTCCTTCGCGAGCGTCTCGATCACCGGGGCGAAGGCGGTGGAGCCGGTCACGGTGAGGCTGCCCGTCTCGCAGCCGAGCGGGGGCGGGGTGTCGTCGCGGGCGACCACGATCGTGGCGAGGACCAGGACGGAGACGGTGAGCAGCCCGGTGAAGATCCGTGCCGCCGGGCTGAAGACGGGCGGGATCTCGTCCGGGGTGGCGCTGCGGTTGGGGTGCACCTCGCCGTCCCGGATGCCGCCGATCATCCGGATCGGACGTCCCACGTCACCGCCGGACAGCAGCACGAGGAGCTTGTAGTGCTCGCCGCGGTTGAGCGGGACGCGGGGGATGCGCAGCCGGTTGCCGTCGTAGCCGAAGCCCCGTTCCGGGGTGAAGTGGTCCATGAGGTGGTCGGTGTCGATCGGCTGGGTGACCGAGACCCCGCGGACGGTGCGGTCGCTGAACACCGCGGTCAGACCGTGCCGTTCGGGGCCCGTGTAGTCGTCGCGGTCGATGCCCTGCGAGCCGTCGTTCTCGATGCGCAGGAGGACCAGGGTGGCGTCCGACATGTCGGGGGCCTCGTCGAAGAGGCCGAGTCTGACGTTGGCCCGGCCCAGCCGGACGTCGTCGCCGATCGGGTTGTCCATCTGCACCCGGTACCCGATCCGCTTCCTGCGCGGGACCCGGCGCTCGAACCAGACCATGACCCCGGACGCGACGATGCCGAGGACGGCGGTCCCCACCGCCACGAAGTTCTCCGCGCTCAACCACTCCACTGTGGGTGCCCCCGCAACTCCCGCAGTTCGCTCGTCAGACCACCGTACGGCTGTACGAGCGGCCCTCGCGGGACGGTGGGGCGAAGTTCGCGTGACATTCAACCGCCGTACGCGGAAGGGGTTTCAGGGCGAGGCCGAAGGGGCCGGAGGCGCCGCGCCGGGGCCCTCCTCGTCCAGGACGGCGTAGACCGTACCGCCGGCGCCCAACGCCACCACGAGCGCGATCGCGAGGAGTGCCAGCGTGACGGCACGGCTGCGGTCCCCCGTCTCCGGATCGGTCTCCCACCGGTACGGCGTCATATAGGTACCGGGCGAGAGGTACTCGCGGGCGTGGCCCCTCCCCTCCCCCTCCGCCGGGTCGGCACAGCCGTGTTCCTCCATCGCAGGCCCTCCCCCGAGACCGCGCGCCCGCACACCTGCGCGACAGAAGACCAGTGTCTACGCCGGTCGGCCGCCCGTCGAGATCTGGTCGAGCACCTTGGACAGCCGCTCCAGCACCCCTAGGGCTTCGGCGAGTTCGGCCTCCCCGAAGGCCTCGGCGAGCCGGTCGGCGAACGCCGCGTGCCCCGGGTCGATCCGCCGCACGGCGGCCAGCCCCTCCTCTCGGCGCGAGGAGCTTGGCGCGCCGGTGGGCGGGGTTGGGCCGGTTTGTCGCGTGATGCCGATCTCCCGGGCGATACCCGCGACCGGAATCCCGGCGTCGAGGAACTCCCGTGGCTTGCGGGCGAAGGGGGCGAGGTCGCCGGAGGTGTCCCAGAGGTCGGCGCCCGGGAGGATCAGCAGGGAGCTATCGGAGGGCCGGGCCGTACGTCGTCCAGGGCGCACGCGGGCTGCACCCGCAGGCCCCCGATGGAGGTCACCGGCTCGCGGTCAGGGCCGACCGTGCGGATCTCGTCGGCCCTGGACAAGCCCTGGACAACCTGTCGCGGAAAGCCCGCGTCCACAGACAGGACGCCGATACCGCTTCCGCATCGCGGACATTTACGCTCACTCGTATGACCCCTCAGCCACACCCCGAGGTCGGCGCCGCCGTGAAGGCCGCGGACCGTGCTCATGTGTTCCACTCCTGGTCCGCGCAGGAGCTCATCGACCCGCTGGCCGTCGCCGGTGCGGAGGGCTCGTACTTCTGGGACTACGACGGAAACCGCTATCTCGACTTCACCAGCGGGCTCGTCTACACCAACATCGGGTACCAGCACCCGAAGGTCGTCGCCGCGATACAGGAGCAGGCGGCGAAGATGACGACCTTCGCGCCCGCCTTCGCCATCGAGGCCCGGTCGGAGGCGGCCCGGCTGATCGCCGAGCGGACGCCCGGGGACCTGGACAAGATCTTCTTCACCAACGCCGGCGCGGACGCGGTGGAGCACGCCGTGCGCATGGCCCGGCTGCACACCGGCCGGACCAAGGTGCTCTCCGCCTACCGCTCGTACCACGGCGGTACGCAGCAGGCCGTCAACCTCACCGGTGACCCGAGGCGCTGGGCCTCCGACAGCGCCTCCGCCGGTGTCGTGCACTTCTGGGCGCCCTTCCTGTACCGGTCCCGCTTCTACGCCGAGACCGAGGAGCAGGAGACCGCGCGGGCGCTGGAGCACCTGGAGACGACCATCGCCTTCGAGGGTCCTGCCACGGTCGCCGCGATCGTCCTGGAGACCATCCCCGGCACCGCGGGGATCATGGTCCCGCCGCCCGGCTACCTCGCCGGTGTCCGCGAGATCTGCGACAAGTACGGGATCGTCTTCGTCCTGGACGAGGTCATGGCCGGGTTCGGGCGCACCGGTGAGTGGTTCGCCGCCGACCTGTTCGACGTCACCCCCGACCTGATGACCTTCGCCAAGGGCGTCAACAGCGGATACGTGCCGCTGGGCGGTGTCGCCATCTCGCGGAAGATCGCCGACACCTTCGGCAAGCGGCCCTACCCCGGCGGCCTCACCTACTCGGGGCACCCGCTCGCCTGCGCCGCCGCCGTCGCGACCATCAACGTCATGGCGGAGGAAGGGGTCGTCGACAACGCCAGGCACCTCGGTACGGCCGTCCTGGAGCCGGCGCTCAGGGAACTCGCCGAGCGGCATCCGAGCGTCGGCGAGGTGCGCGGTGTCGGCATGTTCTGGGCTCTCGAGCTCGTGAAGAACAAGGAGACCCGCGAGCCGCTGGTGCCCTACAACGCGGCGGGTGAGGCGAACGCCCCGATGGCCGCGTTCGCGGCCGCCGCGAAGAAGCAGGGCATCTGGCCGTTCGTCAACATGAACCGGACGCATGTGGTGCCGCCGTGCAACGTCAGCGAGGCCGAACTCAAGGAGGGCCTCGCGGCGCTGGACACGGCGCTCTCCGTGGCGGACGAGCACACGGAGTAAACATCCCGGGCTTTCGAACGCGTAAGGTGGCGTGCTCGTAGACATATGTACGAGCACGCCATCTGCACACGCGCGAGGGAGGCGCCCCGACCATGCCCGGCAGCAGCGGCAACGGTGCCGTCACCCGCAGTACGCTGCGGCAGCAGCTCGCGGACGCGCTGCGGGACGAGGTCCTCGCCGGGCGGCTCCAGCCGGGGCAGGAGTTCACCGTCAAGGAGATCGCCGAGCAGTACGGCGTCTCCGCCACCCCGGTCCGTGAGGCCCTCGTGGACCTGTCCGCACAGGGGCTGCTGGAGGCCGACCAGCACCGCGGCTTCCATGTACACGAGTACTCCCTCGACGACTTCCGGGGCATGATCGAGGCCCGCAGCCTGGTCACGGACGGCATGTTCCAGGCGCTCGACGCCGGTCACCGCATCCTCCAGGAGCTGGACGAACCCCGTACCGCCGCGGCCGTGGCGGGCGTACGGCGGCGCGGCGAGGAGGCCCAGCGGGCCGCCGCCGCGGGCGACCTGACCGTACTGATCGGCTACGACCTGCGCTTCTGGCGCGAGCTGAGCGTCCTGTTCGGCAACCCCTACCTCGCCGACTTCCTGCACCGGCTGCGCGTGCAGACCTGGGTGTGCACGGTCCAGCACCTGCGCCGGCTCACCGATCTGCGCGGCAGGCTGTGGTCCGCGCACCCCGAGGTCGCCGACGCCCTGTACCGGCGGGACACCGCGACCGCCCGCGATCTCCTCACCGCCTACAACGGCCACTATCTGACCCTCTTCGAGGGCCTCACCGCCGACTGACCGCCCCCGGCACGGGTAAGGGACCACCACGACCCGTACAAGGGGCCCCGCCCCGGGGCCGCAGCGACTACCCTTCCCTGACCACCGTGTGACGATATCCGCGCACCGCGAGTATCCGAGGAGCTGTCTTTTGGCCTGTGACCTGTGGCTGGTGCCGCTTGTCGACGTGTTGTGCCACACCCCGGACAACCCGTTCGCCGAGGAACTCGCGCAATACAACAAGGTGCTCGCCGAGGCCGGGTTGCCGCCGGTGCCGGTGTACCAGTACATGCCGGGCCTGTCCGGCGAGGTCGCCCCGGTGGCCGGTTTCGACTACGACGCCCTGCACTTCCTGCGCCGCGCCTATCTGCTCCAGGTCTGCGGGCTCCCGGTCACCCCGGTCGACGAACTCGGCGGCGACTACGAGCAGTTGCTGGAGATGTTCGAGACGACGGCCCAGCAGTCCCATCTGGTCTGGCACTACGACCACGCGGGCGCGTACGTCCCCGTCGACTTCCCGCACCCCCTGGCCAACGACGAACTCCTGGCGGGTGGCGGCCCGTTGGGCTCCTCGCAGGCCCTGCTGCGGGAGCTGGAGTTCGTGGCCCCGGTGATCGGCATCGATCCGGCCAACCCCCCGGCGCCCCCCGAGCCGCCACGCGCCCCCACGGAGCTGGAGGAGCCGGCCGTCCCCGCGCCGTACGATCCCAGTCCCTTCGCCCGCGAGCGCCATGTCTGGCTGGGGCTGCACGCGGCGGCGACCCGGAGCCTCGCCCAGGGCTCGATGATCATCTTCAGCTGACGGCGGGCCGGATCAGCGCGGCGCCGGGCTCAGCACCGGGTCCTGCGCCGCGGGCCCGTCGGTCCGGTCCCACCGGTAGATCAGGACGCCCACGAGGACCACGACCGCCACGACACCGACCGGCGCGGTCCACCACGGCAGACCGAGCCACACCACCGGCAGCCCCACGCCGAAGCAGGCACTCACCATGGTGACGACCAGGCGTTTGCCGTACGGGCGCCAGACGGCGAACTCCTGGCCGCGCGGCCAGGCCAGCCGTATCAGGCCGAACGCGAACGCGAGGACGGCCAGCAGGCCCGCGAGTGTGCCGAGGGCGGCCACCATCTGGACTTCATCACGGGGTTCGTCGGCGGTCCTCTGCCGAACGTCTCCCTGGGCGAGCGCCATGACCTGGCCACGCCAGACGGTGCCGGTGACCCGGTCTCCGGGCCGCAGTTCGCTCAGCAGCGGGCCCGAGTCGCCGAAGCGCACGGTGCCGTCCCAGAACGGCGTGCCGGACAGGGTGGCACTGCGCTCGCCCTTTCCGCCGGCGTCCTTCACGCTCTCGACGGTGAACACGACCGGGCGCAGGCAGTCCTCCCACGCCCGCTCCGCCGTGCGCCCGAGGCAGGGCCTGGCGGATTCGTAATCCCGGTACCGCCCGATGTCCGAGGACAGCCAGGTGGTGAACGCGAGGAAGCAGGCCAGCGCCGGGAGGACCGACGCCCCGATCAGCAGGACGCCCACGAACGCTCTCCGGCGCGGCGAACGCCGCCGGTCCGTCTCCTGCCGCGACTTCCCGTCCGTCACCGTCATCGCGCGCCGCCCCCCGCCGGTCGAGTCCCCTTTCCCTCAGTATCCGACACCCCACTGACAACGGGATCGCCCCGGGCTCCCGGTGGTCACCTCAGCTGGGACAGGCCCTTCTGGACGTCCTCGTAGTTCATCACCGGGGTGTAGGAGATCCTTGCCCCCAGGTTCGAGAAGAACGGCTCGCTGATCACCGGCATCAGTGAGCTGTCCTGCATGTCGAAGACCAGATAGGCGGTGCGGTCGCCGTCCTCCGCGGTGAAGTAGGCGGCCTCGGGCCTGATCTGTTCCATCGTCGCCTCGATCAGCTTGGGCAGGGTGCCGTTGCCGATGGCGTCGTTCGCCTTTTCCGTGTTCATGCGCACCTTGAGCAGAACGCGCATCGCACTCACCTTCTTCTGTCGGCCGGACGCGCGTACAAATACAGCGTATGCCCCATACACACCCTTTGTTCTGTCCTACTCCACGGGGAGCAGGACCGCCGCCTCCTCGCGTGCGACGCCCCGAACCGCACGCCCGCGCACCCTGGAGGCAGCCACGAAGGGAGACGGTGATGATCCTGGTGACCGGAGCGACGGGCCATGTGGGAAGCGAGCTGGTACAGCGGCTCGCGCCGGCCGGGGAACCGGTGCGCGCGATGACCCGGCGGCCGGCAGAGGCCCGGCTCCCCGCGGGCGTGGAGGCGGTGTACGGCGACGCGGCGGACCCGGCGAGCCTGGCGTCGGCCTTCGCGGGCGTGGACGGGGTGTTCCTGATGTCGGCGCAGGCGGTGGGCGCGGCCCCGGAGCCCACTCACGACCTCGCGCTCGCCGCGGCGGCGGCCCGCGCCGGTGTGAGCCGGGTCGTGAAGCTGTCCACGCTGGACGGCGGGAGCGGCGACGACCCGATCGCCCACTGGCAGCGCACGGCGGAGGCGGCGGTGACCGACCCGGCCCGCGGTTTCGCCTGGACCCTGCTGCGCCCCGGCCGCTTCATGTCCAACGCCCTTCAGTGGGCGGGGCAGTTGCGGACCGACGACGAGGTGGCGACCCCCTTCGCGGACCGTCCGGCGGCGAGCATCGACCCGGCGGACCTGGCGGAGATCGCGGCACTCGCCCTCATCACCGGCGAACACGCGGGCGCCACCTACGAGTTGAGTGGCCCGCAGTCCCTCACCCCCGCTCAGGAGCTGGCGATCCTCGGCGAGGCCCTGGGCCGCGACCTGCGTGTCCGCCCGGTGCCGACGGCCGCGGCCCGCGCCGGCATGGCCCGGTACGGATTCCCTCCCGAGGTCGTCGACGCCATCATGCGCCGCACCCTGGACGGCGACCGGGGCTCGCAGGTGCTGCCGACGGCCGAGAAGGTGCTGGGGCGCCCGGCACGTTCGTTCGCCCAGTGGGCGAGGGCACATCGCGAGGAGTTCTGAGGTCCGGGCCGGGAGGACGGGCACCGCCGCCGACCAACCGGTGGCCAACTCCCCGCCGACCGCCGGGATTTGTCCCGCTACAGCCCTCCGTCACATGATCGACCGAACGGGTGAATGCCCGCATACGCCCACAAAGGGCTGGGCATGCAGCGCGCATGCGCTCTGCCTTGATCACGTCCGTGCTGCTCGCCGCCCTCGCCCCCCTCGCCGCCCCGCCCGCCCACGCCGCCGCCGTACCGCCAGGGCATGTGTACTTCTGGGCCGAGCCGGGACAGATGGGGCCCGGTGGTGCCTGGGACTACGCGCCACCGGGGTACAAGGAGGCGGAGCCGCGGGTGAAGCGGCACGCGTACTCCTTCGACTCGCACGCGCCGGTGACCGTGTACGCGATCAGCTTCCAGGGCGGCGGCGCCTGTGTGTACCGGGCGATCCGGCCGGACGACTACTCCGACAACTGGGACTGGGCCACGAAGTTCGACGGCGTCAGTGACACCGCCATGGGCTGCCAGGCCGGCTGACCCGCTGATGCGTGCCCGTACGGCGACGGCCCTGGTTGTCCTCACCCTCCTCACCGGATCCGCCTGCACCGCGGGGGCGGCCCACCCGCCGCCCCCGGCCGACGACGTCATCAAGGCGGCCACCCGCTCACTCACCGACGACTGTCTGACCCGGCGGGGCCTCACCCCCAAGTCGGGCCGACAGCGCGTCTCCGATGCCCTGTTCGGCACCGGCCGGGCGGAACTGTCGCTCCGGCTGCCCACCGGCTACGTCGTCCGCGCCCACACCGACGGCTGCCTCGCGGCGGCCCAGCGGCGGCTCTACGGCGACCAGGACCGCTGGTTCCGTACGTCGGTCGTCGTCAACAACCTCAGGCCCGAGGCCGCGAGGACCGGCCACCCGCTCTCCGAGGTCCGTGCCGCGCACCGCGCGGAGATCGCGGAGTGGCGGCGGCTGCGCGCCCGTGCCCTCACCACAGCGACCGCCCTACTGAAGGGCGGCGGCACCCACCCGAAGGGAAACCAGTGAAGCGCTTCATCGCCGTCCTGTCCGCCGGACTGCTCGCCACCGGAGTCGTCCTCGCCACCTCGGCCTCGGCCCAGGCGGCGGCCTGCGGCAGCGGGAACTTCTGCGCGTGGACGGACGCCAACTACCAGGGCCAGAAGATCGAGTGGACCGGTGACGACGGCTGGTGGGAGGGCAACATCGCCGACCAGGACTCCTCCTGGGCCAACCACGGCATCTCGGGCCCCGGCATCAAGGACTACGTCAAGGTGTACGAGGACGCCTGGCAGGGCGGTGACATGACGCTCTGCCTGGCACCCGGCCAGGAGGCCGGCTACAACGGCGCGGCCAACGACCGCGGCGACTCCCACATCTGGGCGACCGGCTGCTGAGACGCCGGCCGCCCGGGCGCGGCGGGACCACGGTCAGAAGACCGGCGTCCCGCCCTGCGTCAGCTTCCAGTTGGTGACCGCGAAGTCCTTCGGGTCCAGCGCGCCCTTCGACGTCACGTAGTCGATCATCAGCTGGCGGATCTCGTTGGTGGAGCTGTAGGCGATGTCGGCGGCCGCGATGTGCGGGTAGCCGGAGCCTCCGTTCGCCCGGTAGTTGTTGACGGCGACGACGAAAACCTGGTCGTCGGCGACCGGAGTGCCGTTGTAGGACAGGTTCTTGATCCGCGAGCCCTCCGGCTGCGCGATGTCGATGTCGTACGAGACACCCGCGGCGGTGTCGTACATGTAGTCCCAGAAGCTGTTGGCGTTGGTCAGCGTCGCGGTGTCCACGGCCGTGCCCGCCGGCACCTGGTGGTAGTACTTCGCCGCGTACTCCAGGTAGTCCTTGAGCTGGGCGCCGGTGAGCTTCTTGCCGTAGAGGGTGTTGTCGTAGATGTAGAGCCCGGCGATGTCCTTGATGGTGACGCTGCCCGCGGGGATGTCGGCGGTGCGCGAGAAGGGCGCGGCGACCGAGATGAGCGGCAGGGCCGCGTCGGAGGTGGAGAGCCCCGCCTTCACGGTGTCCATCTGGACCTGGTGGATGAAGTCCATGATGGGGACGTCCTTCCAGCAGGACTCGGCGGCGGAGAGATCCTCGGTGCAGGTGCCGACGGCCGTGTTGACGTACTTCACGACCAGCTCGTGGTCGGCCTCCAGGAGCTTCTTGATCTCCGGGTCCTCGTCGACCGTGTTGGGGTTCAGGGTCTGGGCGGTCTTCTTGGTCACCTTCCACTGCCCGCGTACGAGTTCCAGCTCGAAGTCGAAGACGCTGAGCCGGTAGCCCCAGCAGTACGGCTCGGACAGCAGGACGTCCTCGCCGGTCTCGTCGTTCTTCACGGTGTACGACGGCACCTCGACGTGGGTGTGCCCGACCAGGATCGCGTCGATGCCGGGGACCTGCTGGGCGACGAGGTTGGAGGCGTTCTCGACGTACGGGAGCTCGTCGCCGTACGAGGAACTGCCGTCCAGGCCCGAGTGGTCGGTCAGGAAGACGACGTCACAGCCGAGGGCGCGCAGCCGGGGCACGTACTTCTTCGCCTGCTCGACCAGGCCCGGGAAGACCATCTTGCCGCTGACGTTGTCCTTGTCCCACAGGGCGATGCCGGGGTTGGTGAGGCCGAGGATGCCGACCTTGATGTCAGGGGCGCCGGGGACGCAGATCCGCTTCACGGTGTACGGCTGGAAGGCGGGCTTCAGCGTCTTCGCGTCCAGGGCGTTGGCGCCCAGCAGCGGGAAGTGGCACTGGCTCTCGAATTTGCGGAGCACCTCGATGCCGTAGTTGAACTCGTGGTTGCCGAGGGCGGCGGCGTCGTAGCGCATGTGGTTCATGGCGACGGCCATCGGGTGCTTCGGCGCGCCCTTGTCGGTGATGGGTTGCACGCGCGCGAAGTAGTAGGCGAGGGAGGTGCCCTGGATGATGTCGCCGGCGTCGACGAGCAGCACGTGCTCCTCACCCTTGGCCGCGCGCTGCTGCTTGATCAGGGTGGCGACCCGGGCGACGCCGACGGAGTTGCCCTTGCTGTCGGAGTACGCCTTGTCGAGGTAGTAGTCCCAGTCGAAGACATGGCTGTGCAGGTCGGTGGTGCCGAGGACGGAGAACGACCAGGTGCGGTTCTTCTTCACCGGGTGCCGCTCGGCGGCCTCGGCGGCGGGCGCTCCCACCGACCCCGCGACGGCCACGGCCGCCCCGGTGACGGCCGACTTCTTCACGAACGCGCGACGGTTCAGGGGACTGACGGGCATGGAAGGGCTCCTGGAAGGGGAGAGGGAGGAGAGACGGAACTACCCGCGTAGATAGTCGCGTCCCGCCGGTCGCGCGCGGAACCAGGAGCAAGCCATGGGCCGGTCAAGGAAGTCCATGACCGGCCCAACAGCTGACGCGCAAAAGGGATTTACAGGAACGAGTTGATCTGGATCGTCTCGTCCCGGCCCGGGCCCACGCCGATCGCGGAGATCGGGGCGCCGGACATCTCCTCCAGCGCCTTCACGTAGTCCTGGGCGTTCTTCGGGAGGTCGGCGAAGGTCTTGGCCTTCGTGATGTCCTCGCTCCAGCCGGGGAGGTATTCGTACACCGGCTTCGCGTGGTGGAAGTCGGTCTGGGAGTACGGCAGTTCCTCGACACGCTCGCCGTCGATCTCGTACGCGACACAGACCGGGATCTGCTCCCAGCCGGTGAGGACGTCGAGCTTGGTGAGGAAGAAGTCGGTGAGGCCGTTGACACGGGTCGCGTACCGGGCGATCACCGCGTCGAACCAGCCGCAGCGACGGTCACGGCCGGTGGTGACACCCCGCTCACCGCCGATGCGGCGCAGCGCCTCGCCGTCCTCGTCGAGCAGCTCGGTCGGGAACGGGCCCGAACCGACCCGGGTCGTGTAGGCCTTGAGGATGCCGATGACCCGGCTGATCTTCGTCGGACCCACGCCCGCGCCCGTGCACGCACCGCCCGCGGTGGGGTTGCTGGACGTGACGAACGGATACGTGCCGTGGTCGATGTCCAGGAGCGTGCCCTGGCCGCCCTCGAACAGGACGACCTTGTCCTGCTCCAGCGCCTTGTTGAGGACCAGGACCGTGTCGGCCACGTACGGCTTCAGCCGGTCCGCGTAGCTCAGCAGCTCCTCGACGACCTGCTCCACGTCGATGGCGCGGCGGTTGAAGACCTTGGTGAGGAGCTGGTTCTTGCCGTCGAGGGCCGCCTCGACCTTCTGGGTCAGGATCGACTCGTCGTACAGGTCCTGGATCCGGATGCCCACACGGTTGATCTTGTCCGCGTAGGTCGGTCCGATGCCACGCCCCGTCGTGCCGATCTTGCGCTTTCCGAGGAAGCGTTCCGTCACCTTGTCCACGGTGACGTTGTACGGCGTGATGATGTGGGCGTTACCGCTGATCAGGAGCTTGGAGGTGTCGACGCCGCGGTCGTTCAGTCCGTTCAGCTCGGAGAACAGGACCGACGGATCGACGACGACACCGTTGCCGATGACCGGGGTGCACCCCGGAGACAGGATTCCGGAAGGGAGGAGGTGGAGGGCGTACTTCTGATCGCCCACGACTACCGTGTGGCCGGCGTTGTTGCCGCCCTGGTATCGCACCACATAGTCCACCGAGCCACCGAGCAGGTCGGTTGCCTTTCCCTTGCCTTCGTCACCCCACTGAGCACCGAGCAGCACAAGTGCGGGCACGCGCGTACACCCCTTCCGGGCGGGGCATGTCCAAGGTCGGGGGCGTACGCGTACGGTTCCTCCGTCGCGTGCACCACGGCCGTCTTCGGCCGCTGCCCGTCGGACCCGGGTGCCCCGGAATAGACGAAGCCCCTGGCGCAATAGCGCAAGGGGCTCTTGCACAAAGATGCTACCCGAGGAAGCGAGGCATGGCCGAGGTGGCGACTTCCACGACTTCCGATCACCTGCTGGTGGTGATCGACCCGGTCGCCCGGCAGACGGACGGCGAGTCCGTACGTATCGTGAAAGACGTGCTCAGCGCGGGTGCGTCGACGAAGGTGTGTCTGCCGGAGGGGCCCGAGGAGTTCGCCCGGGCACTGGCGCGGCGCGGCTCGCGACGCCCGGTGGTGGTCGGTGACGACCGTGCGCTGATGCGGGCGGTGGTGCAGCTGCACCGCCAGCGGGAGCTGGCCGAATGTGTGCTGTCGGTGGTGCCGGTCGGCCCGGTCCTGGGCGTCGCCCACTCCCTCGGGGTGCCCACGGGGGCGGTGGCCGCCGCACGGGCGGTCCTGGACGGGGCCGAGCGGCGGCTGGACATGCTGGTGGACGACAGCGACGGGGTGGTCCTCGGGGCTCTGCGGATTCCGGCGCTGGCCGCGCGCGAGGAGCCGGCGCTGGCCGCGCGGCCCTGGCTGCGGACCTGCCAGTACCTGGTACGCACCCTGGTGCCCGCCCGCCCCGCCCGGGAGACCGCGCCTGCCGTGGCCGGTCCCTCGCGGCTGCGGGTGGAGGTCGACGGGGTGACGCTGGTGGACCTGGACCAGCCCCTGGAGGCGGTCTCGGTGACCCCGGGCTCCGGCGGCGGCCTGGCCTCGGTGGAGGTGCGGCGGCTGTCGGTGGGGGCGGAGGCGTCCCCACTGCTGGCCACGGGCAGGACGGTGACCGTCACCGGGGCGGATTTCCGGTACCGGGCGGACGCGGGGGTCGGGGGGCCGGTGCGGAGGCGGACGTGGACGGTGCGGGAGGGGGCGTTGGGGTTGGTGTTGCCGGGGCGGTGAGGGGAGGAAACGGGGCGGAGAGGGCGGGGCTGCGGGGGCGGCGGGTGAAGGCGAAGCCGCAGGGGCGGGAGCAGGCGAAACCGCGCATCGGGCGCGGGAGCAGGCGAAGCCGCGCATCGGACTCGCCGCACCGCTGTCCGGTCTAGCGCGGCAGTGCCTCCGTCTCGTCCTTCAGGTTCACCCCGGTCAGGCCCAGCTCCCGGGCCCTGGTCAGCAGTCCCGCCAGCTTCTCCGCCGCCCCCGGGTACGACAGGCCCAGCGGTGGGCGGATGTTGGACAGGCAGTTGCGGTCGGCGTCGGTCGTCACCCCCGGCTTCGGTGCGTACGTCAGATACGCGCCCAGCGAGTCCGCCGCCGACATCCCGGGACGTTCGCCGATCAGCACCACCACCAGCGCCACGCCCATGGCCGAAGCCACCTCGTCGCCGAGGGCCACGCGGGCCTGTTCGGCGAGGACGACGGGAGCGATCCGCCAGTCGCCGAGCCGTGCCGTCGTCGCTCGCACCACCGCCGCCGCGTGCTCGTGCACCGCCCGGCTGGACAGCCCGTCGGCGACGACGAACACGACGTCCCATTCCCCGATGGGCAGATGGGCCCGGTCCGTGGGGTCGAGGCGGCGGCCCAGATCGGGGCGCTGGAGGTAGGTGAGCCGGTCGGGGGCGGCGCTGCGTACCCGTACCGTCGGTGTCCCGGTCAGTCCCGCCGCGATCACCTCCGGTTCGAACGGCGAGTGCACCGCGTCCCGGGCGGCCGCGTGGGCGGCCTGGAGTTCGAGGCGGTGCCGGGTGGGGAGGGCGGCGCCGGCGCGGCCGAGGCCGATGCGGGCCTGGGTGCGTTGCCGCAGCGCCGACCACAGCTCATCTGTCTGTACGGCCACTTCACTCATGCCGCCAGCTCCTTCCCGATGGCCGTCAGCGGGTGGGCCGCTCCGGTGGTCTCGCGGATCCCGCCCTTCTCGTCCAGCAGTCCGATCGAGTCGAGCCAGGTCTCGAACTCCGGTGCCGGGCGCAGCCCGAGGACCTCCCTCAGGTACAACGCGTCGTGGTACGAGGCGGACTGGTAGTTGAGCATGATGTCGTCGCCGCCCGGGGTGCAGATCACGAAGGACGCGCCGGCCACGCCGAGCATGGTCAGCATGGTGGCGATGTCGTCGTCGTCGGCGTCCGCGTGGTTGGTGTAGCAGATGTCCAGCCCCATGGGCAGGCCGAGGAGTTTGCCGCAGAAGTGGTCCTCCAGTGCGGCCCGCAGGATCTGCCGGCCGTCGTACAGGTATTCCGGGCCGATGAAGCCGACGACCGTGTTCACGAGCAGCGGGTCGTAGCGCCGCGCCACCGCGTACGCCCGGGCCTCCACCGTCTGCTGGTCGACCCCGTGGTGCGCGCCCGCCGACAGGGCGCTGCCCTGCCCGGTCTCGAAGTACATGACGTTGCGGCCGACCGTGCCCCGCTCCAGGGCGAGTGCGGCCTCGTACGCCTCGTCGAGCAGCCCCAGCGTCACCCCGAAGGACGCGTTCGCCGCCTGGGTGCCCGCGATCGACTGGAAGACCAGGTCCACCGGGGCGCCCCGGGACATCAGGTCCAGGCTCGTCGTGACATGGCACAGCACACAGGACTGGGTGGGGATCGCGTACCGCCGGATCACCCCGTCGAGCAGCTCCAGCAGGTCCCGTACGGCCCTGGGGCTGTCGGTCGCCGGGTTGATGCCGATCACCGCGTCGCCGGAGCCCAGCAGCAGTCCGTCGAGCAGGGCCGCCGCCACGCCCGCCGGGTCGTCGGTCGGGTGGTTGGGCTGGAGCCGGGTCGCCAGCCGCCCCGGCAGCCCGATCGTCGAGCGGAACGCGGTGACCACCCGCACCTTGCGGGCCACGGCGACCAGATCCGCGTTGCCCATCAGCTTGGAGACCGCGGCGGCCATCTCGGGCGTGAGCCCGGGCGACACGGCGGCCAGCGTCTCCGGGGAAGCCGCCTGCGACAGCAGCCACTCCCGGAACCCGCCGACCGTCATGGAGGCCACCGGCGCGAACGCCGCCGCGTCGTGCGTGTCGAGGATCAGCCGGGTCACGTCGTCGGTCTCGTACGGGATCAGCGGCTCGGTGAGGAAGTCCGCGAGCGGCACCTCCGCAAGCGCCCAGCGTGCGGCGACCCGCTCCTGTTCGGAGGCGGCGGCGAGTCCCGCCAGCCGGTCTCCGGAGCGCTCGGGGCTCGCGGCGGCGAGCAGTCGGGCGAGGGTGTCGAAGCGGTAGCGGTGACCGCCGAGAACGGACGTGTAGCTCATGCCGGGGACGCTACGAGCCCCGTGTTGCAGCCAGATTTCTAAAGGTCTGGTTGACAAACATTTAACGCCCCGAGACCCTTGCTCGACTCATTCGGGCTACAGAGTTCCGGTTCGGCACACAGTGGACGGGCAAGGAGAGGAGCCACCCGATGGCAGTGGACGAGGGAGTCGCCCCGGCGGCGAAGACGGATGAGGACGGCACGGTCCATCGACTGAAACCCAACGCCATCGGCCTGCTCGGCGTGGTCTTCATGGCCGTGGCGACCGCTGCCCCGATCACCGCGATGACGGGCAACGTGCCGTTCATGGTCTCCGCGGGCAACGGCATCGGCGCCCCCGCGAGCTATCTCGTCGCAATGGTCGTCCTGGCAATCTTTTCTGTCGGCTTCACTTCGATGGCCAAGCACATCACCTCGACCGGCGCCTTCTACGGCTTCATCTCCTACGGCCTCGGCCGCACCGTCGGACTCGCCTCGGGACTGCTCGCCACCTTCGCCTACGTCGTCTTCGAGCCGGCGCTCATCGGCATCTTCTCGTCGTTCGCGACGGGGACCTTGAGGGACCAGACCGGGGTGCACATCCCCTGGTGGGCGTTCGCGGCCCTGATGCTCGCGGTCAACGCGATGGGCACCTGGTTCGGCGTCTCGGTCGCCGAGAAGCTCCTCGTCGTCCTGCTGGCCACCGAAGTGACGGTCCTCGCCGCGATGGCCGTCTCGGTCGCCTTCCACGGCGGCGGCCCGGACGGCTTCAGCCTCGACCCCGTCAACCCGGTCAACGCCTTCAAGGGCACCTCCGCCGGCCTCGGCCTCTTCTTCGCCTTCTGGTCGTGGGTCGGCTTCGAGTCGACGGCGATGTACGGCGAGGAGTCCCGCAACCCGAAGAAGATCATCCCCAAGGCGACGATGATCTCCGTCCTGGGCGTCGGCGTCTTCTACGTCTTCGTCTCCTGGATGGCCATCTCGGGCACCGGTGAGTCCAAGGCCGTCGAGGTCGCCACCGCCAACCCCCTGCAGCTCTTCTTCGGCCCCACCGAGCAGTACGTCGGCCACTGGGCGGTCGACGTCATGCAGTGGCTGATGATCACCGGCTCGCTGGCCTGCGGCATGGCCTTCCACAACTGCGCCGCCCGCTACATGTACGCGCTGGGCCGCGAGGGCGTCCTGCCCTCGCTGAAGAACACCGTCGGCCGCACCCACCCCCGGCACGGCTCTCCGCACATCGCGGGCCTGGTGCAGACCGTCGTGACGGCCGTACTCCTGCTGGCGTTCTGGGCGGCCGGCAAGGACCCGTACGACGGCACCTACGTGCTGCTCGCGATCCTCGGCACCATGGCCATCCTGGTCGTGCAGGCCGTGTGCTCCTTCGCGGTGCTGGCGTACTTCCGCACCCACCACCCGGAGAGCCGCCACTGGTTCCGGACCCTCGCGGCCCCGCTGGTCGGCGGTCTCGCGATGCTCGCCGTGGTCGTCCTGCTGGTCTCCAACATGAGCGCGGCGGCCGGCAAGGAGTCCGGTTCGCTGGTGCTGAAGGCCACGCCGTGGCTGGTGGCGGCCGTCGCGGCGCTGGGCGTCGGGTACGCGCAGTACCTGAAGCGGCGCTCGCCCGAGCGGTATCTGCTGCTGGGGCGGACGGTGCTGGAGGAGACGAAGGAACGTTGAGGCAGGCTCCAGGGTCCGAAGCCGTCCCCGCTCGGCCGGTTGTCGCGGCTGTGTCCCCTGGCCGGTGAACGCTGCCGAAGCCGCCGACCTGAACCGCGGGTACCGGCAGGTGCGTCCCTTCCGGCGTGAAGCGGAGAGCGGACCTGGTGACCTGCGCGGGCTGTGCGCTGTCGGCGGCGGGGGCGACAGCGACCCCCCTGCTGTGGCTGTCCGCGTCCCGCACCCGGCGTCACCTGGGCGGTGGCTTCGAGAACGAGGGCATGGACCCCACGGTGCTGCTCACCGAGCTGCCGTTCGTGGTGCTGGGCGGCGCCTTCCTGCCGCTCCTGGTCCTCACCGTGCTGGTGCGGCTGGTGGGCCGGCGCCGGTCCCGGACGGATTGAGGGGCGGTCGGATCAGGCCACGGTGAAGTCGGCGGCCTTGGTGTCCAGGGTGGTGTCGCCGTCCTTGGCGGTGACCAGGACGGCGACGTGCCACAGCCCCTTCGGAGAGCCCTCCGCGTCGGCGCGGGTGACGGGGACCTTGTAGGTGCACCGCTCGCTGTCCCCGCCCGAGGGCGTGCAGTCGGCCGACTCGACGGTGGCCGCCATCTCCTTGGCCGTCAGCCCCTTCTTCGCGAAGGACGAGTTCGCCGGCCAGGCCACCACCTTCACGCTCTTGACCCCGGAGGACACCGTGACGTCGGTGCTGAAGGCCAGCGAGCCGTCGCGGCCGGCGGCGGGAGCGGTGTAGCGGGCCGTGCTGTGCGCCAGAGCGGGCGCCTGGTCCCCGGCGTAGGCGAGGGCGAAGGCACCGGCACCAGCGAGCACGACGACACCGGCAACACCAGACAGAACGATACGACGCGACATGGAAACTCTCCCCGACGGACTCAGTTGGATCCCACCGGCGCTCTCAGCGGCGCCGTGCTTCCATACTGGTCGCGCGGCGAGCGCCGGGTATGAGCACGCGTACTCAACTACTGCCTGAGTAACGCCCGTTGCGCCCGTGCACCTACCTGCCGCCCCCTGCGGTCACCGCCCCTGGGCGACGTGGACCGGCAGCCCCTCCAGCCCCCTGATCACGAAGTTCGGCTTGCGCTCCGGCTCCGCCGCCAGGGCCAGTGTCGGGGCCTTCTCCAGCAGGGCCGTCATGGAGGCGGCCAACTCGATACGGGCCAGGGGGGCGCCGATGCAGTAGTGGATGCCGGCACTGAAGGAGATGTGCGGGTTGTCGGCGCGGGTGAGGTCGAGGCGCTCGGGGTCGCGGAACACCTCGGGGTCGTGGTTCGCGGAGCCGAAGAGCAGCGCGATCTCGGCGCCCCTCGGGATGGTCGTCCCGTCGATCTCGATGTCGTCCAGGACCCAGCGTTCGAAGAGCTGCAGGGGGGTGTCGTAGCGCATGAGCTCCTCTACGGCCCGGGGGACCAGGGAGTGGTCCGCGCGCAGGGCGGCCAGCTGGCCGGGGTTGCGGAACAACGCCCACCAGCCGTTGACCGTGGCGTTCACGGTGGCCTCGTGGCCCGCGTTGAGCAGCAGGACACAGGTGGAGATCATCTCCTGCTCGGTGAGCCGGTCGCCCTCGTCGTGGGCGGCGATGAGGCCGGAGACGAGGTCCTCCCCCGGCTCCTTGCGGCGCTCCGCGATCAGGTCGCGGAGATAGTCGGAGAACTCGATCGACGCCCTTACCGCCCGCGCCGCCACCTCCTGCGGCGGGTTCAGCTCGTACATCCCGCAGATGTCCGCCGACCAGGGCCGAAGCGGCGCCCGGTCCGACTCCGGGATCCCCAGCATCTCCGCGATCACCGCCACGGGGAGCGGCTCGGCGACATCGGTCAGCAGATCACCGCCGCCCTCCGCGACCAGCCGGTCCACCAGCTCACCGGCCAGGCCGGTCACATACGGCCTCAGCTGCTCTACCGTGCGCGGCGTGAACGCCTTCGACACCAGCCGCCGGATCCGGGTGTGGTCCGGCGGCTCCAGGTCGAGCATGCCGTGGTCGTTGAGCGTGTGGAACGGCTCGTGCTCCGCCGGCGGTGCCGTGCGCCCGAAGTCCTCGTGCGTGAACCGGTGCTGGTAGGTCCGGCCGAGCCTGCGGTCCCTGAGCAGCGCGGAGACGTCCGCGTGGTGCGGGACGAGCCACTGGTTCGTGGACTCGTAGTACTGCGCACGGCCTGCGGCGCGGAGCTCGGCGTAGGCGGGGTACGGGTCGGCGAGAAACGCCGGGTCCCAGGGATCGAAGGCTGCCATGCGGGGACGCTAGCCCGAAAAGCGGGCTTGTGACCAGGGGGGTTCTCTCGGAGCCCGGAACGCGGGTTGACCCTCGACCTTGTGCAGGGCCCAGAGTTCGGGGCGTGGAGAACGACATGCGAAGCATCGGCGAGATGGCCCGCGACGGCGGACTGGGTGTGAGCGCCCTGCGGTTCTACGACCGTGCCGGTGTGCTCGTGCCGGCCTGGGTGGATCCGGTCAGCGGCTACCGCTGGTACGAACCCGCGCAGCTGGAGGAGGCCCGGCTGCTGGCCCGCCTGCGCCGCGCCGGGATGCCGCTGGCGGACATCCGGCTGGTGCTGGCCAGTTGGTCCGGCACGGACAGCGATCTGGTCCGGAAACTGCTCGACGCGCACCTGCGCCGCCTCGAACAGGGGCTGTCCGACGCCCGCAGCGAGTTCTCCGCACTCCGAGCACTGATCGACCGACAGGAGAACGTCATGACTTCGCTCCGTACCGCCACCGCCCGGCTGACCGTCGCCGCCCCCGAGCTGGCGGCCGCCCTGGACACGGTCCGTTTCGCGGCGGGCACCGACCCGGAGCTGCCGATGCTCGGCGGGGTCCTGTTCGACATCGAGGACGAGAACCTCCACCTCGTGGCCACCGACCGGTACCGCATGGCTGTCGCGCGGGCCGGTGCCACCGGGCACGACGGGGGCCGGGTGCAGGTCGTCGTGCCGGCCCCGCTCACCGACGCGATGCGGGCGCTGTCGGACGGCGAGGGCCCCGTACGGTTCTCCCTCGACGGTGACCGCGTGAGCCTGGAGGCCGGGGACAGGCAGACGGCCGGTCGCTGCCTCGACCACGACTTCCCCGACTACCGTCGTCTCCTCCCCCAGGCCGCCGACCACCGCGTCCTCGTCGAGGTCGCGGAATTCCGCGAGGCCCTGGAGACGGGTCCGGTCCGTGCCGACGAGACCGGAGCGCACGACCTCAGCCTGCTCCGGGTGGAGGACGGCACGGTGACCCCCTGCCCGGACGGCGACGCCGGCGATCCGCACCTCGTCGCGGTCAACCGTGAGTTCCTGCTGGACGCGCTGACCGCCGGAGCCAGGGACCGGCTGGTCCTGGAGTTCACGGCCCCCACGGCGCCGATCGTGATCCGCCGGCCCGACGAAGAGAGCGGCTTCTCGATGCTGATGCCGGTCCGCCTGGAGGACTGACGCCAGGGCGCCGGGGAGCCGCCGTCCCTGGGGCCGCACCTCCCCTACCCGGGCGTCACCAGCCGCGCCTCGTACGCGAACACCGCCGCCTGGGTGCGGTCCCTGAGGCCCAGCTTCACCAGGATGCGGCTGACGTGGGTCTTGATCGTCGAGTCGGCCACCACCAGCCGCTCGGCGATCTCCGAGTTCGACAGACCCTGGGCGATGAGGACCAGTACTTCCGTCTCACGGTCGGTCAGGTCGCCGTAGGCCGTGTGGGCCGAGGCCATCAGGCGGGGGGACTCGGAGAGTTTGGAGAACTCCGTGATCAGACGCCGGGTGACCGAGGGTGCCAGGAGAGCCTCACCGGAAGCCACCACCCGCACTCCGTCGGCGAGTTGACGGGCCGAGGCGTCCTTGAGGAGGAAACCCGAGGCTCCCGCGCGCAGGGCCTGGTACACGTACTCGTCGAGGTCGAAGGTCGTCAGGACCAGGACCTTCGCCGTGCCGTCGGCCGCGACGATCTCCCTGGTCGCCTCGATGCCGTTCAGCTCCGGCATCCGGATGTCCATCAGGACCACGTCGGGGGCGAGTTCGCGGACCCGGTGCACGGCCTCGCGGCCGTTGACGGCCTCGCCGACCACCTCGATGTCCGGCATCGCGTTCAACAGCACCGAGAAACCCTCGCGGACCATCATCTGGTCGTCCGCGACCAGGACCCGGATCGTCATACGTCACCCTCGTCCCTGGACGGCACCGGCAGGAACACCGCCACCTCGTACCCGCCCTCGTCCGTGGCGCCCGCCGTCATCTCGCCGGCCAGCATGGAGACCCGCTCCCGCATACCGGTGATGCCGTGGCCCGCTCCGGGCGAGGGCTTCACCAGCGACAGCTCGGGCCGCGGGCCGTTGACCACACGCAGGCCCAGGCCGCCGAGGACGTACCCGATCTCGACCCGTGCGCTCGCCCCGGGGGCGTGGCGCAGCGTGTTGCTCAGTGCCTCCTGGACGATCCGGTACGCCGACAGCTCGACGCCCTGCGGGAGTTGGCGCACCGCCCCGGTGACCGCCTTGTCGACGCTCAGGCCCGCTCCGCGCACATTGTCGATGAGGGCGTCGAGGTCGGCGAGGGTGGGCTGCGGGGCGTCCGGCGCCTCGTAGTCCTCGGCGCGGACCACGCCCAGGACGCGGCGCAGCTCGGTCAGGGCGGCCACCGCGTTCTCCCGGATGGTGGCGAACGCCTTCTCCAGCTCCGGGGGCGGGTTCTCCACCCGGTATGGGGCGGCCTCCGCCTGGATGGCGACGACCGACATGTGGTGGGCGACCACGTCGTGCAGCTCGCGGGCGATCGTCGTGCGCTCCTCCAGGAGCGTGCGGCGGGAGCGCTCGTGGGCGGTCACCGTCTGCTGGGCGGTCACCGTCTGCTGGGCGTCCCGGCGTATGTGCCAGACGGTCACGGCGAGCAGGGACAGCGCGGAGACGAACAGCATCTGCACGGTGTTGGACGGGTAGTAGTGAGGGCCGCCGAGGCCGCCTTCCCATATCAGGCCGTACGCCCCGGTCAGCAGCCACATCCACGCCGCTGTGCGCGGCCGGGTGCGTATGGCCACCACCGTGAGCACGACGAGGTGGCTGCCGAAGCTGCCGGCCATCCACGGCCACTCGTCGCTCGCGCCGTTCAGCAGCTGGAAGCTGAGCGCGGTCCCGCCGAACGACAGCCAGAAGGCGAGTACCGGCCGCACCATGGTCAGCAGGACCGGGACGAGGGCGAGCACACCGACGAACAAGTTGGTGGCCGCGCCGTGGCCCCAGTTGTCCGAGGCGATGAGCATCACGATCAGTCCGGCCGCGGTGATCAGCGCGTGCGGCGTCCAGACCGCGTACTCCCGCAGTCGGCCCGGCAGTTGGCGCCCGAGCCCCTTGTCGAGACGTCTGGGGAGCAGCGGGTGGTAGGCGAGGGCCTCGCTGATCAGGTCGTGCCGCAGGCCGCGCAGGGCGGTCACGGCGGCCCTGAACTCCGGGCTGCGGGGCTTGTACGCCTCGTACTCTCCGCCGCCGTCGTGCGGGCGGGTCAGGTGCATCGTCTCGGTCGTATCGGTCACATCCAAAACGGTAGGTGTGGGCGGGTGCCCCCGTCGTCACCAGTGAGACGGGTCCTTCGGCATCCCTCTCAGGTACTACGGGTCCGGGAGGGGAGTGGAATCCCGAGGGCCGTGCCGGTGGCGGTCAGTATCCGGCGGGCCGCACCAGCCCCGACTCGTAGGCGAACACCGCCGCCTGCGTACGGTCCCTGAGGCCCAGCTTCACCAGGATGCGGCCCACATGGGTCTTCACGGTCTGCTCGGCCACCACGAGCCGCTCGGCGATCTCCGCGTTCGAAAGACCCTGTGCGATCAGCGCGAGGACCTCCGTCTCCCGCTCGGTCAGCTCGCCGACCCGGCGCTTGAGCGGGCCGCGGGGCCGGTCCCCGAGGCGGGAGAACTCGGCGATCAGCCGCCGGGTGATACCGGGCGCGAGCAGCGCGTCCCCGGCCGCCACCACCCGCACGGCCTCGGCGAGCTGCTCGGCGGAGGCGTCCTTGAGCAGGAACCCGGACGCGCCGGCCCGCAGCGCCTCGTAGACGTACTCGTCGAGGTCGAAGGTGGTCAGCACCAGGACCCTGATCTCCGGGTGCTCGCCCGTGATGCGGCGGGTGGCCTCGATGCCGCCCAGCTCGGGCATGCGGATGTCCATCAGGACGACGTCCGGGACGAGTTCGGCGACCTTGGCGACGGCGTCCAGGCCGTCGACCGCCTGCCCGATCACGTCGATGCCGGGCTGGGCGGCCAGCAGCACGCTGAAGCCCTGCCGGACCATCTGCTGGTCGTCGGCGATGAGTACGCGGATGGGGCTGCTCGTCATGCGGTGCCGTCCTTGGATTCGCTGACCTGGTCCAGGTCGCCCGGGGGCGCCGTCGGAAGATACGCGGCCACCTCGTAACCGCCGTCGGGCCGGGGGCCGGCACGCAGTGTCCCGCCGAGCATCGCGGCCCGCTCCCGCATGCCGAGCAGTCCGTGTCCCGCACCGGGAGAGGGGGCCACTGTGCGGGTGGGACGCGAGTTGACGATCCGCACGTCCAGCCCGTGCAGATAGTGGACCAGCCTGACGGAGGCGGTCGCGCCGGGCGCGTGGCGCAGGACGTTGCTCAGCGCCTCCTGCACGATCCGGTACGCCGACAGCTCCACGCCGGACGGCAGGGGCCGCCGGGTGCCCTGTACGTCGACCTGGACGCTCAGTCCGGCCGCCCGGGTGTTCTCCACCAGTGCGTCGAGCCGGTCGAGGGTGGGCTGCGGGGTGTGCGGGGCGGTTCCGGTGCCGGGCCGGTCGACGAGGTCCGGGGCGTCCGGATCCTCCGCCCGCAGCACGCCCAGGACCCGGCGCAACTCGGTCAGCGCCTCCAGCGCGTTCTGCCGGATGCCGGCGAGGTTCTCCCGGAGCTCTTCGGAGGGGCTCTCGACGAGGTGCGGGGCGACCTGTGCCTGGATCGAGATGACGGACATGTGGTGGGCGACGACGTCGTGCAGTTCGCGGGCGATACGGCTGCGCTCCTCCAGCAGGGCGCGGCGGTTGCGCTCCTCCTCGGTGATTGTGGTCTGCCGGCCGAGCTCGGCGCGGGCCTCGCGGCGGCCGCGCAGGGCGGTGCCGAGGACCACGACGACCGCGGAGAGAGCGACCGCGACCACTCCGGTGGACTGGTAGTGCGACGCGCCCCACACGCCCTGGAGGACGTAGGTGACCAGCGCGGTGATCGCCAGTACCTCGGCGGACACCCGGGTGGGCACCCGCAGGCCGACCAGCAGCAGCACGAAGAGGTGCGCGATGATCCCGGACGCGGTCCAGGGCCAGGTGAAGCCGGACCCGTCGACCCGGGTCACCTGGCCGTGCAGCGCCACGGCCCCGGCCACCGTGGCCCCGATCGACAGCCACCAGGCCGGGAGGGGCCGCCGCAGCGCGAGCGCGGCGGCCCCGCCCTGGGCGGCGGCGATCGGGAAGGCCAGGCCGAAGCCCAGGGCTCCGCCGTCCATGAGTTCCGCCGTGCCGGTCAGCGCGATGACCAGGGCCGCGAGGCACACCACACCGTGCGCCAGCCAGCGCAGCCAGACGGACGGGGGCAGCGGATCGGCCCGGAGGGTGCACAGGTCGGTGCGCAGCACCCGCAGCCAGCGCAGCACACGGTCCACGACCAGCTGCTGGGCCTGGCCCCCCGTCTCCCTCACGTCGACCACCCTAGGCACGACGCGCCTCCTTCGCCGCCGTCCGCTCGGTTCGGGGGTGGACACGGATCACCCGTGACGGACGGCCCCCTACGCGGCGCGGCCCCTGCTCGAAGGTCCTGAAGGCCGACCGGCACACCGCCAGGACGAGCACGAACACCGGGAGCCAGGCCAGCCGGGCCGCCACCCAGCCGAGTCCGTCGGGCACGGTGTGCAGGCCAGGCAGCCGGCCCACGGCGAGACCGGTGGCCGT
Source organism: Streptomyces sp. NPDC005303 (assembly GCF_040607335.1). NCBI lineage: Bacteria > Bacillati > Actinomycetota > Actinomycetes > Kitasatosporales > Streptomycetaceae > Streptomyces > Streptomyces sp. NPDC005303. Next base: position 77,257 of record NZ_JBEXGM010000026.1, read on the forward strand.
GGTGGCCATCAGTGCCGTCTGGTGCCACAGGAAGATCGTCATCGCGGAGAGGTTGACCAGAGCCACCGCCGCCCAGGCCGCGGGGCGTCGCATCCCGTCGCGCAACCGGTCGCGCAGCAGCAGGGCCAGACCGCACTGGGCCATGCCGAAGGTGACGGCGGCCAGCGTGGGCGGATTCAGGTTGGAGACCGACGAGCCCGGCACCCCGACCATCGACGCCGGATACCCGGCCCACCCGACGAGCACCGCGGTCGCCACCGCACCGCCCCCGAGCAGCACCCACCCGGCACGCCGCCCCTCCAGCTCGCCCCGCGTCCACGCGGCACCCAGGGTGTACGGGACCAGCCAGCCGGCCGCCAGGTTCACCCAGCCGAGCCAGTCCGGGCCACCCAGCCCGAAGCGCACGAGGTCCACATGCAGGACGACGGCCAGTGGCCACAGCGGGTGGAGCCGCAGCAGCAGCGGGGTCGCGGCCGTCAGGGCACCGAAGACCAGGAGGAACCACATCGGCGACAGGGCGAGCCGGACCAGGGTGCGGACGGTCTCGAACGGGGCGCCCGTCAGCAGCAGTGCCGTCGCGGCCACCGTCCACAGGGCGAGGACCACGGCCACCGGCTTGAACAGCCGGGACAGACGGCTCGTCAGCCACTGTCGGTACGTCGTCCCGCGGGCGCGTGCCGAGGTGTAACCGCGGGTCGCCACATGGCCCCCGACCAGGAAGAACACGGCCAGTGTCTGGAAGGCCCAGGAGATCGGGGCCAGCCATGGCATGTGCTGCAGCGGGCTCGCGGTGTGCAGGGTGGCCCCGTCCGCGACCAGGGCCGTCACCAGCCAGTGGCCGAGGACGACGCCGAGGATCGCGAAGGCGCGCAGGGCGTCGACGGCACGGTCCCGCTCGGGAGGTGTCGCCGCGTCGATCCGCTCGGCGGCCCGGCGTATGCCGTCAGCGCCCCTGCGTATGCCGGTGCGTATGCCGCCCCGGGTGTGGTGGGTCTCAGACACGGGTCACCTCCGCGGTGTCTCCGAGGACGATCCGGGCGAGGTTGGTCAGGGAGTCCGAGCCCGGGCTGAAGTAGTCGCTGTGACCGCCCTTTCCGGCGGCGAAGACGTGGGCGCCGAACGCCGGCGAGACCGGGTCGGTGCCGAAGCCGACGGTGACTCCGAAGAGGCCGGTCCTGACGTGGGGGACCTCGGCGACCCAGTCGTCCTTGCCCCTGGCAGCCCAGATCCGGGCGGGGGTGTGCAGGGCGGGGGCGGTGTCCGCTCCGGTGCCGGGGCTGCCGACGAGGGCCAGGTCGTCGATGTCCAGGTGAGCCGCGGCCCGGGCGCAGACCACCGTGCCGTAGGAGTGGCAGACGAGGGAGACGGTGGTGGCCGGGCCGACGACGCCGTGCAGTTGCCGTATGAACGCGCGCAGGTGGGGGGCCGCCTCATCGGCCCGGCCCGCGGTCAGGACCGTGGTGCTGAGGGTGGCCGGGGTGCGGTAGCCGAGCCAGGCGACCACCTCGGTCCGGGTGCCGGACGGGGCGGTGACGGTGAGCTGCCGCCGCAGGGCCGCCGCCGTCGCCCGGAAGCGGTCGTAGGTGTCCAGGGAGGTGTCGGAGCCGGGGACCAGGACGGCCACATGGTCGGCGCGGGCGAGGTCGCCGAAGACCTCGGTCGCCTTTCCGGGGCCCCGGCCGTCGAAGGTGAGCAGGTGGCGGGTGGGGACGGCCAACTCCCGGTCCGCCGCGGCGCGGTGGGTGTCGCCGTGGGCGGCGGCCACGCGGGCGGCCTCGGCGGCGTTGGCACTGTTGGCGGCGTAGATCTCGCCGAGGGTGGTGGCGGTGGGCTTCGGGAGCGCGGCGGGTGGCGGGGACGGGATCTCGGGGCGGGCGGCCGCGGAGAGCGGGACCACCACCGCCGAGGTGACGAGCAGGGCGAGGAGGGCCCGGCGCCATCGCTGGAAGCGCCGGTGCGTGGGCTCGCCACGGTCGTCCACCCTGTGCTGCCGCGCGTCACCGCGGCCCTCGCGCCGACCCCTCCAGCTGCTCCCCACAGTCCTCGTCCCTCCCCGTTCGGACGAGCCCGGCCATCGGGCTTGTCCGGATGGGAAGTTACGGAGCTGCGGCTGTCGTCCGCGTCACGCCAGGGAGCTCACTGGCGTCGTAGCTCTCAGGTATTACGGGTATCACCGGGAGGGCCCGAGACAGCCGCCAAACCGCGCGACCGCCTCCGACCTCACCACGCCGGCCGCGCGACCGCCTCCGACATCACCACGCCAGCTGCGCGATCTCCTCCGCCACCACCGCGCAGGCGTCCGCGGCCGGGTCGATCAGGGGGAAGTGGCCGACGTCCTCGAGCAGCGTCAGGCCCACGACCTCGCCCGCCTTGGCCGCCGCGTCCGCGTACCCCTCGGCGACCGCCTGCGGGACGACCGTGTCGGTGCGGCCCTGGACCAGGGTGGTCGCGATGCCGGTGGGCAGCAGCAGGGCCGGGTCGGCGTACGGCACGCGCGCGGCGAACTGCTCTTCTCCGCCCAGGAGTTGACGGCAGGCTCCGCCGCACACGTCCAGCTTGTCGGCGACCGTGAAGTCGGCGATCGGGGCGAGGGCGACGACCCCGCGCAGGGGCACCGGCCGGTCGATGCGCCACGCGGCGTCGGTCGGCAGGAGGTGCCGGGCCGCGGCCCACAGCGCCAGGTGGCCGCCCGCGGAGTGACCGGTGACCACCATGCGGCGCGGGTCTCCCTGCGGGAGGAACTTCCGGACGAGCCCGGGCAGCGCGTCCATCGCGCCGGCCACGTCGTCGAAGGTCTCGGGCCAGCGACCGGCCACGGGCCCGACGCCGACCGAACCGACAACACCCGTACCGGCATCACCCGCGCCGACGCCACCCACACCACCCCCGGCCGCGGCACCCTGCGCAGGAACGGGAACGGACGCCCCACCGCGCCGATACTCCACGTTGGCCACCGCGAACCCGCGCCGGGCCAGGAAGTCCGCGAACGGCGTCACATGCCGCCGGTCGTACGGCGCCCGCCACGCCCCGCCGTGCAGGACGACGACCAGCGGCGCGAGACCGCCCCCGGGAGACACCGCCACGCGTGGGGCGTAGAAGTCGATCACCTGGTCGGGGTCGTCGCCGTAGGCCGCGGTGGCGTCGGGGGCGACCGCCGGGTGCGAGAAGGCCGACTCCTCCTCGGCCGCGGAACGGGCTTCTGCCGCAGCACGGGCTTCTGCCGCGACACGGGCTTCTGCGGCGGCACGGGCTACGGCGTCGTCCGGCATGCTCCAACCTCTCAGCGACGAAACGGATCTGACGGACCGTGAAAGCATCCTGGAAGAGAATTCGGCCGTTGGCCGGGACGGTATCAGGCCCATGACGTGCGCGGACAAGAGGATGTCACGCTCGGTGAGGGTTAAACGGTTCTGCTGTTCCGTTACGCTGACGACGGGCCCGTCCCGCGGATCCCGAGCAGACCGAGGAGTCCGACATGTCCGCCGAACCCGGCACCGTGCGTCCCGGAGGGCGTACCGCGCGTGTCCGTACGGCCGTGCTGCGGGCGGCCGGAGACGTGCTCGCCGAGCAGGGCTTCGACCGCCTCGACCTCGCGGAGGTGGCCCGGCGCGCGGACGTCGGCAAGACGACCGTGTACCGGCGGTGGGGCACGGTCACCGCGCTGGTCGCCGACCTGCTCGCCGACATGGCCGAGCAGTCGTTGCCCCGCACCCGCACCGGCTCGGTCCGCGACGACCTGCGGGCCAACGCCTCGCTGGTCCAGCGCACGCTCGCCGACCCCCGGCAGGGCGCGCTGTTCCGCGCCGTCATCGCCGCCGCGACCTGCGACGCGCGGACGGCCGAGGCGCTGCGGCACTTCTACGACGTACGGGTCGCCGAGTGGGCCCCCTGTGTGACCGAGGGCGTCGCCCGCGGGGAGCTGCCGCCCGGGACGGACCCGGCGACGGTCGTACGGGCGGTCTCGGCCCCCCTCTACTACGGCCTGCTCACCACCGGGACCGCCCCCGCCCCCGCCGCCGCCGAACGCGCGGCGGACGCAGCGCTCGCGGCGGCGAAGGCGGGGGTCTACGTCACGCAGGACTGACGGCGATAGACGGGTCGGACGGACGGGGCAGACGGACGGGTCAGCCGAGCGTCTGCGCCAGCACCCGCGCCGCCCGCTCCACGTCCGCGAACCCGACGTACAACGGCGTGAATCCGAACCGCAGCACGTCCGGGTGCCGGAAGTCGCCCACCACACCCCGCTCGACGAGCCGCTTCATCACCTCGCCCGCGTCCTCGCAGCGCAGCGCGACCTGGCTGCCCCGCTCCCCGTGGGCCAAGGGAGTCACGCACTCGACGCGCCCCTCACCGACGTACGACGCGACGCACTCCAGGAAGAAGTCCGTCAGGGCGAGGGACTTGGCGCGCACCGCCTCGACCGACACCCCGTCCCAGACCTCCAGCGCCGCCTCCAGGGCGAGCATGGAGAGGATGTCCGGGGTGCCGACGCGACCGCGCAGCGCGCCCGGCGCCGGTTCGTAGGACGGCCGCATCCCGAAGGGCTCCACATGGGAGTTCCAGCCGGGCAGCGGGGAGTCGAAGCGGTCCTGGTGCTCGCGGCGCACATAGAGGTACGCCGGTGAACCGGGGCCGCCGTTGAGGTACTTGTAGGTGCAGCCGACCGCGAGGTCGACACCGTGCGTGTCGAGACCGACCGGCAGGGCGCCCGCGCTGTGGCACAGGTCCCAGACGGCGATCGCACCCGCAGCGTGCGCGGCGGCCGTGAGTCCGGGCAGGTCGTGGAGTCGGCCCGTGCGGTAGTCGACGTGGTTGAGCAGAACGGCCGCCGTACGGTCGCTCAGCACGCCCGGCACCTCCGCCGGGGTCACCGCGCGCAGGGTGCAGCCCGTCATCCGGGCCGCGGACTCGGCGATGTACCCGTCCGTGGGGAAGGTGGTCGCGTCGACGACCACCTCGTCACGACCGGAAGCCGGACCGCCCGAGAGCCGTACCGCGCCCACAAGTGCCTTGAAGACGTTGACACTTGTCGAGTCGCCGACCACGATCTGCCCGGCCGCCGCCCCCACCAGCGGAGCGAGGAGGTCGCCGATCCGCTCGGGCGCGGTCCACCAGCCGCTCTCGTCCCAGGACCGGATCCGCAAGGACCCCCACTGACGGCGTACGACATCCTCGACGCGCCCCGGGACGGCGGCCGGGAGGGCGCCCAGCGAGTTCCCGTCCAGATACACGACGTCGTCGAGGACGAACCGGGAGCGCACGCCCGCCAGTTCGTCGGAGCCGTCCAGCTTCTCTGCTCGCAGGGCAAGTTCAGACATGGGACCGCGCCGTCCACAGCTCCGGGAACACGTTCTTCTGCGCGCGCTTCTCCAGCCAGGCCACCCCGGCGGAGCCGCCCGTGCCGGCCTTGGAGCCCATCGCGCGGCGGGTGGCGACGAGATGGTCGTTGCGCCAGCGCCACACCAGCTCGGCGACGTCGGTCAACGCCTCGCCGAGACGGGCGAGTTCGGCGTCCTCCGGACCGGAGTACAGGGCCGTCCAGGCGGCCTCGACCTCGTCCGACGGCTCGTAGCGGCGCGAGACGTCCCGCTCCAGCACGGCGGCGGGGATCGCGTGCCCGCGCCGCGCGAGCAGCCGCAGCACCTCGTCGTACAGGCTCGGCTCGTGCAGCGCCTTCTCCAGCTCGGCGTGGACGCGGGGCGCGCCCCGGTGCGGGACGAGCATGGACGCGGACTTGTCGCCGAGCAGGAACTCCATCCGGCGGTACATCGCCGACTGGAAGCCGGAGCCCTCGCCGAGCGCCGAGCGGTAGGAGTTGAACTGCGCGGGCGTGAGCTGGCCGAGCGGCTTCCAGGAGGCGTTCAGCGCCTCCAGTTCGCGTACGGAACGCTTCAGCGCGGCGACGGCCGTGGGCACGTCGTCGGAGCTCAGCGCGGCGGCCGCGGTCTCCCACTCGTGCACGATGACGGTGAACCACAGCTCCATGACCTGGGTCGTGACCAGGAAGACCATCTCTCCGGGATCGTCGGAGAGGGTGTGCTGGAGGTGGGTGAGCACGTCCGCCTTGACGTAGTCCTCGTACGGCGTCGTGCCTTGGAAGTCGAGATGCGGGGTCTCCGGCTCCTGCGTTTCCTGAGCCTCTTGGGACGACATCGCTGTCTCCTGTTGTGTACTCCGGGTAGCGGTCCGCCCTGCCGTTACCGACACGGGGCCCCGGTCCCCGCCGGGCATCCTCTTCCATGCTCACCGGAAATGGCAAGGCCCGCCTGGTCACACAGGCGGGCCCGGAAAGCGGGGACGGATCGGCCCGGGCTCAGCCCAGCGTCTCGGCCGCCGTGAGCGAGGAGTCCTTCAGGAACTGCGAGCAGCGCTCGTACTCCGCCTGCTCGCCGATGGCACCGGCGGCACGGGCGAGGGCGTGCAGGGCGCGCAGGAAGCCGCGGTTCGGCTCGTGCTCCCACGGGACCGGCCCGTGGCCCTTCCAGCCGTTGCGGCGCAGCGAGTCCAGGCCGCGGTGGTAGCCCGTACGGGCATAGGCGTACGACTCCACGACACTGCCCCGCTCGAACGCCTCGTCGGCGAGCTGGGCCCAGGCCAGCGAGGAGGTCGGGTACTTCGCGGCGACATCCGCCGGCGCGGTGCCGTTCGCCAGGAGCTCACGGGGCTCCGGGTCGTCGGGGAGGTGGGTCGGGGGCGGACCCCCGAGGAGGTTCTCGTGAATGGACATGGGTCCAGTCTCCCTCGCCGACGCCAGGATTTCGGCTGCGGGTCCGTGGAAACAGGCGGGCACTGCTCAACCGGCTTCACCGCACCCACTCAGGGGCGCGGGGAACTGCGCGACCAGCCACAACGCAGCCGCAGCCGATCTACGACAACCGCCCCCGCGCCCTCTCCCCCTCCAGCGGCGGCGACAGCACGGCCCCGTGCGTACGGCACTCCGGCCGACGGCATCCCGGCGGCAGCGACCGCACCGCGGCGAAAGCCACCACGGAACCCATCACCAACACCCCCGCACACACCACCATCGCCCGCCCGAACGCACTGTCGAACGCCGTGGGCGACAGATAAGCCTCCTCGCCCATCCCCGCGACCAGCGGCAACGCGGCCACCGCGATCAGGCCCGCCGCCCGCGCCGCCGCGTTGTTGATCCCGCTCGCCAGACCCGCCCGCACGACGTCCACCGACCCCAGCACGGTCGCCGTCAGCGGGGCGACGAGCGCGACCATGCCGGTGCCGAGGACGAGCAGCGCGGGCAGGACGTCGGCCAGGTACGAGGCGTCCGGCCCGACCCGCAGCATCAGCAGCATCCCCGCCGCGCACAGCAGCGGGCCGACCGTGAGCGGGATACGCGGCCCGATGCGGTCGGCCATGGCGCCCGAGCGGGCCGAGAACAGCAGCATGAGGGCGGTCGTCGGCAGCAGCGCCGTACCCGCCTGGAGGGCGGACCAGCCGACCACCACCTGGAGCTGGAGCGCGGCCAGGAAGAAGAACCCGCCGAAGGCCGCGTACACGCACAGGGTCACCAGATTGACGGCCGTGAACTGCCGGGACGCGAAGATCCCGAGCGGCATCATCGGATCGGGCCGTCGCTTCTCCACGGCGACGAAGGCCACCCCGGCCCCCACACCCGCGACCGCCGTGACGGCGACCAGCAGGGAGCCGGAGCGGGCCTCGATCAGCGCGTACGTCACCAGCGCGAGCGCCAGCGCGCCGAGGACCGCGCCGAGCACGTCGAAGCGCCCGTGATCCTTGCGTCCGTCCGCGGACTCGGGCACATGCCGTACGGCGATCGGCGCGCACACCAGCGCCAGCGGGACGTTGAGCAGGAACACCCACCGCCAGCCCGGCCCGTCCACCAGCCAGCCGCCCACGAAGGGCCCGACCGCCGCCCCGATGCCCCCGAACCCGGACCACAGGCCGACGGCCCGGCCCCGGTCGTCGGGATGGAAGGAGGCCTGGATCAGGGCCAGGGACCCGGGCGTGAGCAGGGCGCCGCCCACTCCCTGGAGGGCCCGGGCGGCGACGAGGACACCGGCGTTCGGGGCGAGCCCGCACAGCAGCGAGGCCGCCGCGAACCACACGACGCCCACCACGAAGACCTTGCGGCGGCCGTACCGGTCCCCGAGGGAGCCGCCGAGCAGGATCAGCCCGGCCAGCGTCACCATGTACGCGTTGGCCGTCCACTGAAGGGCGGCGAGGTCGGCGTCCAGGTCGCGGCCGATGCGCGGCAGGGCGACGTTGACGACGGTCGAGTCCAGCAGCGCCATGCTGGAGCCGAGGACGGTGGTGAGCAGGATCCACTTGCCTTGCGGCGAGGCCAGCCGGACGTCGGGCATGACCCCAGGTATACAGCGAGCCCGGTGCCGTAGCACCGGGCTCACCACAATCAGCCGTGAGGAGGCTTACTTGATCTTCGTGCCCGCCGAGCGCAGGTTCTGCGTGGCCTCGACGACGCGGGCGGCCATCGAGGCCTCCGCGAGCTTGCCCCAGGTGCGCGGGTCGTAGGTCTTCTTGGAGCCGACCTCGCCGTCGACCTTCAGGACGCCGTCGTAGTTGCGGAACATGTGGTCGGCGACCGGACGCGTGAAGGCGTACTGCGTGTCGGTGTCGATGTTCATCTTGACCACGCCGTTCTCCAGCGCGGTGCGGATCTCCTCCTCCGTGGAGCCGGAGCCGCCGTGGAAGACGAAGTCGAAGGGCTGGGACCCGGCCGGCTTGCCGAACTTGGCGGCGACGCCGTCGTTCAGCTCCTTCAGCAGGTCGGGGCGGAGAACGACGTTGCCCGGCTTGTACACACCGTGGACGTTGCCGAAGGAGGCGGCCAGCAGGTAGCGGCCCTTCTCGCCCAGGCCCAGCGCCTCGGCCGTGCGGATGGCGTCGTCGACCGTCGTGTAGAGGGAGTCGTTGATCTCGTGCGATACACCGTCCTCCTCGCCGCCGGTCGGGGTGATCTCGACCTCGAGGATGATCTTGGCGGCGCGGGCGCGCTCCAGGAGCTCCTGGGCGATGGAGAGGTTGTCGGCGAGGGTCTCCGCCGAGCCGTCCCACATGTGCGACTGGAACAGCGGGTTGCCGCCGGCCTTGACCCGCTCCTCGGACACGGCGAGCAGCGGGCGTACGTACCCGTCGAGCTTGTCCTTGGGGCAGTGGTCGGTGTGCAGGGCGACGGTGACCGGGTACTTCTCGGCGACGATGTGCGCGAACTCGGCGAGGGCCACGGAACCCGTGACCATCTCCTTGCTGTACTGACCGCCCAGGAACTCGGCACCACCGGTCGAGATCTGGATGATGCCGTCGCTCTCGGCCTCCGCGAAGCCGCGCAGCGCAGCGTGCAGGGTCTGGGTCGAGGTCACGTTGATGGCCGGGTAGGCGAACCTGCCTGCCTTCGCCCGGTCGAGCATCTCGTTGTAGACCTCGGGGGTTGCGATCGGCATGTGTCCGCTCCTTGTATCTGCGGGTTGGCGTACTGCGTGCTTACGGCCCTGACCTAGACCTTGTGTGGGGGTTCGACGTCATCGTCGGCCCCATCTTTCCAGACTCGGCCGGATGGTCCATCCCGTGGTCAGTCCAGGCCCAGCTCGTCCTTCGAGTAGGCGAAGCGGTACGGCACACCCGCGCCCTGTTCGATCTTCTCGGCGGCGCCCGTCGCCCGGTCGACGATCGTGGCGACGGCGACGACCTCGGCGCCCGCCTCGCGCACCGCCGCTACCGCTTCGAGCGGGGAGCCTCCGGTGGTGGAGGTGTCCTCGACGACCACGACCCGGCGGCCCGCGATGTCGGGGCCCTCCACGCGCCGCTGCATGCCGTGCGCCTTGGCCGCCTTGCGGACGACGAAGGCGTCCAGGCGCTTCCCGCGCGCGGCGGCCGCGTGCAGCATGGCGCCGGCGACCGGGTCGGCGCCCATGGTCAGGCCGCCGACCGCGTCGAACTCCAGGTCCGCGGTCAGGTCCAGGAGCACCTGCCCGACCAGCGGGGCGGCCTCGCCGTCGAGGGTGACGCGGCGCAGGTCGACGTAGTAGTCGGCCTCCAGGCCCGATGAAAGGGTCACCTTGCCGTGCACCACGGCCTTGTCCTTGATCTGCTGCAGCAGCTCGCCGCGTACGTCCGTCATGCCTGTCAGCTTAGAGGCGGCGCCAGCTCCAGGTCGTCGAGGCCTCCAACGGCTCCAGGGGCGTGACCAGGCGCGGCAGCGTGTTCAGTCCGTTGGGCGGCCCGGTCTGCGGCTCCACGCAGACGGCGGCCTCCTGCTCGTCGTAGACCACCACCCATTCCTCGCGGCTGGCGACCTTCAGCTCCAGCCGACCGGGCCAGGTGAGGGTGACGTCGACGCCGTCGGGCATGCCGAAGCAGTCGTCCCAGGGGCCGGGCTTCGGGTCGACGCGGTTGCCGGTGGGCAGGTGGTCCTCGCCGCGCTCCTCCTGCCAGGCCGCGGTGAAGTCGAGCCGGACCGGCTCCCCGCCGTCGAGGGTGCGGTTGAACCAGGGGTGCCAGCCGATCTGGGCCGGGAAGGAGGAGTCGTACGTCTCGACGGACATGGTGAGCGTCAAGGCGTCCGGGGTGAGCGCCGCGATCTGGGTGATGCGGCCCGGGTAGGGCCAGGGCTCGACGAGGTCGTACGTGAGGACCGCCTCGTCGGTGCTCGTGCGGGCGATGCTCCAGGCGCCGTCGCGGGCCGTGCCGTGGATGGCGTGGGGCGGGGAGTTGAGCGGCAGCTGGTGGACGTCGGCCCCGTCGCGGAAGCGTCCGTCCCGGATGCGGCCGCACCAGGGGACCATCGGGAAGCAGCCGAAGCGCTCGCCCTGGCGCAGCAGTTGCGCGCCCCCGACCCGAAGTCCCCCGACCCGTCCGCCGTTTCCCGGCTGCAAGGTCACTTCCGCGTCACCCGCGGTCAGCGTGATGTCTTCTTGGCTCACGGCACGACCCTACTCAACAGCTCCTCAACGGCGTTTCCTCAGTGCCCTTCCCACCACGATCGCCGATGCCAGGACCACTGCCGCCGCCGGTGCCGCCCAGCGCAGGGCCGCGCCCGAGGCCACCGTCTGGGGAGCGGGGACGGGGGCGTAGCGGCCCCTCGGGGGCGCGTGGTCGACCTCCTCCGCGCTGCGGCCGATCATCGTGCGGCGGGCGTGGGCCGCCTCGGCCGGGGGGCCGGCGGGTTCGGTGAAGTCGTCAACCAGGGGCGCCGGGGGCTCGTCGGAGGTCTCCACGGCCTCGGGAGCCTCCACGGTCTCGGAGGTCTCCCGCTTCTCCGGCTCCTCCGTCGGCTGGTCCGGTTCCGCGTCCGCTTCCGTCTCGCCCAGCGCCTCCGCGAAACGGTTCAGCAGGCGTACGACCGCGGAGCTCACCGCGTCCTGGGGAAGTTCCGTGACGCGGCCGTCCGCCGTGGCCGTGGCGTCGAAGGTGAGGGTCGTGCCGCCGTCCGTGTCGCGCAGGCGGAGGGTGAGGGCGAGCTTGACCGAGCCGGCGCCGCGGGTCTCGCCCGCCTCGCCCTCGACGGAGTAGGAACCGTCGTCCCGGGCGGAGACGTGTACCGCGCCCCGGTAGGTGATGGAGTGGCTGCCGACCCGCACCTTCAGGCGCCCTGCGACGGGGTCCGCGCCGGCGTCCTGCTGGAGCCCGGGAACCGCCCGGGCCACCCTGAGGGGGTCCCCCAGGGCCTGCCTCAGCCGCTCGACCGGAACCGGAACGAACACCTCATGCTCCATGGTTGCCGAGCCTACCCACGGGCGCCGGTCGTGCACCCCCGTTGGTCGAAAGTGACAGCGCTCTTCCGTCCCGGGGCGGGTGTCAGTAGCGCGGATGCACCAATGTCGAGGCCGCCGGGACCGCGACCCGGGTCGCCTCCGCCGCCCGTTGCGCCGCCCGCAGGGACTTCCGCGTCAGGGTCGTCGGCTTCGGGCCCCGGGGGTCCAGGCCGAGCATCGGGCGCGCTTCCCGCGACGCCAGCACGAAACCCCAGTCGCGGGGGGTGCGGGACGTTTGGGCCGTGCGGTCGGAATCCGCGGCGGAGCGGCACCCGCCGACGCGGTAGGGCGTGGTGCGCAGGCCTGCCGCGCGCAGGGTCGCCTCCACGGTCCAGAAGTCCTGGGGGCGGGAGGCGACCGGGCCCGCGTGCACGACCAGGCGGCCCTCGGGAGCCAGCACGCGGCGGACGAGGCCGTAGAACTCCTCCGAGTACAGCTTGGTGCTGGCGGTGACACCGGGGTCGGGCAGATCGGCGATCACCACGTCGTACGACGGCACGGGCGCCGATGTCCGCAGCCGGCGGAACGCGTCCTGTGTGCTCACGTGGACGCGCGCGTCGCCGTAGACATGGCCGTTGAGCCGGGAGAGTGCCGGGTCGCTGCGGGCCAGGTCCACCACCGCGCCGTCGAGTGCGACGATGTCGACCCGCCGCACGTCCGGGTGGCGCAGCACCTCGCGGGCGGCGAGGCCGTCACCGCCGCCGAGGACGAGCACGCGCGCGTGGGGGCCGTTCATCGCGGGGTGGACGAGGGCCTCGTGGTACCGGTCCTGGTCGGCGCCGCTGACCCGCAGGCGGCCGTCGAGGTAGAGGTCGAGGGGGCGGCCGCCGGTGCCGCCGGTGAGGGCGATCTCCCTGACGCCGGTCTGGAGGGCGACGCGCACGTCCTTGCCGTAGACCGCCTCCCGCGCGGCCTGCTCGAAGTCGTCGACGAGGACGGTGGCGGTGGCGAGGACGCCGAGCACGGCGAGGTTGGCGACCAGCAGCAGCCAGCGGGCCCGGCGGGTCAGGTCGCGGCGGAACAGGCCGAGGACCAGGGCGCCGCCCGCGACCGCGTTGACCGCGCCGGTGAGCATCGCGCCGGTCAACTGGCCCAGCAGGGGCAGCAGGAGGAAGGGGAAGGCCAGGCCGCCGACCAGCGCGCCGACGTAATCCGCCGCGAACAGGTCGGCCACCGCGCCGCCCGCGTCCTGGCGGCGGATGCGCTGGATCAGTTCCATCAGCAGGGGTACTTCGGCGCCGATGAGCAGACCGATGGCGAGGGAGAAGGCGACCAGGAGCCAGCGCGGACCGCTCGCCCACAGCCCGCCCCAGTCCCCGGTCCACGCGAACACGGCGTAGAGCACCATCGCACTGCACCCGCCGACCAGCGCGAGGAGGGCCTCGATCGCGCCGAAGGCCGCCGCCGCGTGCCGGCGCAGTCGCTTGGCGGCCAGCGAGCCGATGCCCATGGCGAAGACCATGACGGACAGCACCACGGAGGCCTGGGTGACCGAGTCGCCGATCAAGTAGGAGGCCAGGGCGACCAGTTCGAGCTCGTACACCAGTCCGCAGGCCGCGCAGACGAAGACGCAGGCGAGCACGAGGAAGCGCCCGGTGCCCTGCCGGACCGGCAGCCGCGCGGGCCCGGCCCAGGGCGGCGGAGCGCCGGGCGGAGCGGGGGCGTGCGGCTCGATCACGGTGCGACGTTACGTCACGTCTACGGCACGCTTCGTCACCCACACGTGTGGAACCGGGAGCGAACCGGGAAACGCGGGGTTTGCCTGGCTCAGCCGGACGTCCCCACCGGGACCCGGATCCCGACGCGCGTCCAGGTGGCCACCAACTGCCCGTCCTGCGGATACGCGTGCCAGGTCCGCCAGTGCACCTGCCCGTCGTACCGCTGGGCCAGCAGTGCCGTGAACGCGTGCGGGCTGCCCGGAAAGACACCGGCAAGACCGTTCGGATGGTCGGACACCAGCGCGAGCAACTCCTGCGCCCGCCCCGCGAACTGACATGGCGTCAACGCCTCCACGCGCGCGGCGAACTCGTACTCCCAGTCCCCCACTCGCTTGGCCACGCCCAGCGGCAGCGGCGTACTGCTGCCGGCGATGCACGCCACCGTCTCCGAACATGTGCGCCGCCCCTCCTCCAGGAGCACTTGGTGGGACGCGCCGAGGAGCCTCAACTGAATCTTCGCCCCGGCGATTTCGAGGTCGAGCGTGGCGAGGGCGGGCAGCGGCTCGCGTCCCAGGGCCCAGGCGAGATCGGCCGCGCGCGTGTCGGTGTACGAGGTGTTCAGGGTCGTGAGCATGGATCGGCTCCGCTAGCACGCAAAGAAAGGGTGGTGTGGGGTTCCGGCGCACCCGGGCGACTGTGGGGGGGATCGGCCCGGTCAGCCCAGTTGGGAGGTCAGGACGTGTCCGTGGGACGTCCGAGGGGCTGCGTTGGTGGTTTAGAGGGAATCATGAACAGTGGTGCCGCCACAGCGTTTTTACCCAACTTCGTGCGGTTTCCATCCCTGGGTGGGCTCCCCAGCTCAACTGTTCAACCACGGCGCGCGCCACGGCGGCCGGAGTGTGCGCCGGAGCACTGGAGTGAAACAGCGACAAGCGGGGGCGTGCGGCCCGACCCAGGTCCGGCCCCACGCCCCCGCATTCCCCCGCTCCCCCGGTTTCGGATGCGGTTCCCCCTGGCGGAGCTCAGCTGCCCCGTGTCAGCTGCCTCCCCCGCATCCGCCCCCGCCGCCGCAGGACGACCCGCCACCACAGGACGACCCACCGCCGCAGGAGTGCCCACCACCGCACGAGTGACCACCGGAGTGACCACCGGAGTTGCCGCCGGACGTACCGCACGACGAACCGGCGCCCCCCGCCCCGCCGGCCCACCAGCTGTCCCGGTGCGCCCGGGACCGGCCGCCGTGGACCGACTTGACCGACTTGATGTGCTTCTTCTTGTTCGCGCCCGACACGACGGCCCCCACGAACAGGGCCGCGAACACCGCCAGGATGATGCCGATGACCATGGCTCACCCTCCTTCCGTTACCCCCCGAAGCGACCCCCCGTGGGCGCCTCGCCGGTTGCGTGAGCTGGAGATGCCCTTCCGCGGCACGCGCCAAAGCAGAGTTGAGGAACTTCAGAGGCTTCTCTCCGGCCAACGACCCCTGACCTGCACATAAGGGCAGTTCAGGGGCCGCCCGTGGGTCACTGGGCCGTCTGGGGGCCGTGATCTTCCAGCGCGGTGAACCGCCGCCTGCCCCCAGTAGTGCCCGACTTGCGGATTGGTGCGGCCGCACGAACGCTGGAACGGAGGGAGGGACGCGGGGGGTGTGAACGCCCAGCCTGGGCGCTGGACAGGAGAGGGATCACATGTCTGTTCGAAGCATGACTTCGGCTCGGCTCACGGACGGCCGTCCGCAAGTGTTCGCGGGAAGCGGCCATGGGCTGTTCACCCGTTGGAAGGTGAGCGAGCTCGCGAGTGCCGCCTGGACCAACTGGCAGCCGTTCAACTTCGACCACGGCCACGTGGTGTCGCTTGCCGCGGCCCCGCTCCCGGACCAACGGCCGCAGATCTTCGCCGTGACCGAAACCGGCGAGCTGTGGACCACCTGGAAGGTGACCACCGACGCGAGCGCCGCCTGGGCCGACTGGACGAAGTTCAACAACCTGCCGGGTTCGGCCCGCAGCGTGGGCGTGGCCACCCTGACGGACGGCCGTCTGCAGATCGTGGTCGGCACCGACTCCGGTTCGGTGTCCTCGTGGAAGGTAAGCGAAAACCCCAACGCCGCCTGGACCGAGTGGTCCTCCTTCGACGGCCCGCCGGCCTGATCCCGAGGCGTACGGCGCTCGGCTGGGGAAACCCCCAGCCGAGCGTTTGCGTGTTCTCGCCCGCCGTTGAAGTTGCCGCGCCAGACCATGCCCCTCGCTCCGCCGTGAAGATCAGCCGGGCGGACACCTTCGGCCCTTCCGGCACGTCCCCCTTCTTGCCGCCCTTGGGGAGGGCGAACACCGGTGCCCCTCCACGTGCTTGATCTGCCGGACCACGTGAAGCGTGCGGCCGTCGGTGTCGATGGCGTCCTCAGCCAGCTCGAACACCTCGCCCTGACGCAGGCCGCATCCGGCCCCGACAGGCGGCCGTGATCTTCTCCGCGTCCGGAGCATGCGGAAGCCCTCATCCGTCGGGGGCCTGCGCACCTCGTTCGCTAATGCCGATGGCGGGAGGCGCTCTTTCGCGGCGGCAGGGTCAGCGTGATCTGTCGGACAAGTTGCTGGAAGCACGCCAGGGATGCGATGGCAGGCAGGGCCGCTCCGGCGATATCGGCGAAGGTGCGCTCGGCCTGAGCCACGCACAGCATCATCGCAACAGCAGAAAAAATGAGAACGACGAACCACGAGTGGAAAGCTCGGCGCTGATGCAGGGCGGTGCGCAGAATGGAGAGGGAGGCCACAATCCAGGGGCCGTATACCAGAACAGGCAACCAGGTGATCTGCGCGCCCTTTGTGCCGGACCCGATGTGCTGCAGAGGGGCGTAGGCCGACATGGCCCCGACGACACTGACCGTCATCGTGATGACGGCAACGAAGGCGACGATCACAAAGCTGCCGGTCTGCAACCATTTGAGTCGAAGTTTGCGGACCCGAGTCTTGCGATGTCCCGAAGAAGAACGCCGGATCGGCGGCAACTGCGCCGTGGGCTGCCCCAGTTCCTCCAACGGGTCGGTGAACTGGACGCCGGCCGGCGGCTTGCTGCCCGGCGGCGGCACGACGGTCGGCCGCTCCGCCGGTACGGCGTCCTGCAGGAGATAGGCGAGTTCCTCGGCCGGGTCCCACCCGGTATCAGGGGGTTCCAGGGGGACGCCCGAGTGCAGGGCGTCGACGGGACCGCCGTGCCAGCCGGTGCCCGACCCGAACGGATATGCCTCGGGGTGCCATGCACGCTGTGTGAACGAGAGATCCGCGTAATCGTGAGTCATGGGAATTCACCCAGGTCACACACGGTCCGCGTGGCAGTCAGAATTTCTCTGACCACTCCACCGCTGATTGAGTTCCGCCTGGGCCGCGTCCAACAGTTCGAGAAACTCGACGAGCAGCGACTCGGTGACCCGGGTTTCGACCCCCGCCTCTTCCCCGCACAGGGCGCCACCCAGTGTGGAGAACGCCCTACCAGGCGTATAGGTGTAATTGCCCACTGTCACATCACCGGCAGCGGACAGGTTCTCCGTCCTCGCTCCGCGGCGAGGCAGGTCAAGGGGCCTTGGTTTCGTCATGTGCTGCTAACGCCCCGCCCACTCCACCAGTTGCGCGGCAAATGAGTGACCGAAGCGGCGGGAAAACGTTGATGATGTTTTCTATTTGTGTAATCCGCGCCCCGGACGGCACGTTATGGTTCGAGCGGGTTGTCTTTTAAATCTCAGTAAGCAGAAAAGTAATTCATCGGCAGGCCGGGCGCCCGGAGTTGAGGAACCCGAGGGCTTGGGCGCAGGATGACCGGCATGACCTCCAGCGCGCGCCCCCTGCTGAACCGCCGTCTCGCCGAGTTCGGGACGACGATCTTCGCCGAGATGTCGGCCCTGGCCCTGCGGACCGGCTCGATCAACCTGGGGCAGGGCTTCCCCGACACGGACGGCCCCGAGGAGGTCAGGGAGGCGGCCGTGCGAGCGCTGCGCGACGGACGCGGCAACCAGTACCCACCGGGCCCGGGCGTCCCGGAGCTGCGCACGGCGATCGCCGCCCACCAGGAGCGCCGCTACGGCCTGGCCCACGACCCCGACACCGAGGTCCTGGTCACGGCGGGCGCCACGGAGGCCATCGCCGCCGCTCTGCTCGCGCTGGTGGAGCCGGGGGACGAGGTCGTCGCGTTGGAGCCGTACTACGACTCCTACGCGGCCTGTATCGCGATGGCGGGCGGGACCAGGGTCCCGGTCACCCTGCGGCCCCACTTCGACGGGGGTGCCGGCTTCCGCCTGGACCTCGACGAACTGCGCGCCGCGGTCACCGACCGGACCCGCCTCCTCCTCATCAACACCCCGCACAACCCCACCGGCACCGTCCTCACCCGCGAGGAGCTGACAGCGATCGCCGAACTGGCCGTGGAGCGGGACCTGCTGGTGGTCACGGACGAGGTGTACGAGCACCTGGTCTTCGACGAGGCCGAACACCTCCCCCTCGCGACCTTCCCCGGCATGCGGGAGCGCACGGTCACGATCGGCTCGGCCGGCAAGACCTTCTCCTTCACCGGCTGGAAGGTCGGCTGGGTGACCGCGGCCCCGGCCCTTACCGCCGCCGTCCGCTCGGCGAAGCAGTTCCTGACCTACGTCGCGTCCGGCCCCTTCCAGTACGCGGTAGCCGAAGCGCTCCGGCTGCCGGACTCGTACTTCGACGGCATCCGCGCCGACCTCCGACGCAAGCGCGACCTGCTCGGCGACGGCCTGCGCGCGGCCGGGTTCGAGGTCTACCGGACCCAGGGCACGTACTTCATCACCACCGACATCACCCCGCTCGGCGAGAAGGACGCCCACGCTTTCTGCCGCGCCCTGCCCGAACGCTGCGGCGTCGTCGCCATCCCCAACTCCGTCTTCTACGACGACCCCGACGCCGGCCGCAGCCAGGTCCGCTTCGCATTCTGCAAGAAGGACGACGTCCTCCACGAGGCGGTCGGCCGGCTGCGAAGCCTGGCCGGGTGAACTCACGGCCAAGTGGTTCTTCGCCTCGACCGAGGCGATCAGCCCCCTGCTGTGCCGGGGGTGGACCATGACGGCCACAAACACGCTGAGGGGAAGAAGCACGTCCAGGCCGTGCCAGCGCCCGCGCGCCGACGTCATCTGGGCCCTGATCTGTGACCGACGGTGTCACGAGGTCACGGCCTCCGGTCACCGCGGCCGCCCGAGTGCTGGGCACGCATAATCACGGTCGGCCCATCTCCCGCGCGGCTATCCTCCACGGGATGCCACTTCGCCAGTACGCCTACTTCGCGCTGTCCAGCCGGCACACCCCGGCAGACGACATGACCTTCCGGCTGGGCATCACCCCTGACGAGGTGACTGTTCGCGGCAGCCGGTTCACCGAGCCGACGGTGGTTCCGGTCGACCACTCGTGGATGGTGGTCTGCCGGGAGCCGGGTCTGCGCGTCGACGAGCAGATCTCCCGCGTTCTCGACAGGCTCCAGCCCCACACGGACCGCATCTGCGACCTCACCCGGCACCTGGCCCGCACCGGCGGCACGGCAGTACTCCACATCGTGCGCTACTTCAACGACACCGGCCAAGCACATCCCGGCGCAGCGGATGCCCCCAACCTCTTCGGCTGGCACCTGGACCGCAAGGTCCTGGACTTCCTCGGCGCCACCGGCGCCGAGCTCGACATCGACGAGTACGACATGGCCGGAGCCGAAGACCCCAGGTGAGGGTCGACTGCGGAATCTCGAGGTAGGAGGCGGTCTCCGCGGGCGTCAGAAGCCCGTCGTTGAAGCTGTCGACCATGCCCCACCTCCTCTCGGCGCCGACATCGGCTCAGCCAGCCGCACGGAGTTGGTCCTCGGCCCGGCAGTCCCGGCAACGGCGGGGTCCCACCGAACGGAATCCTCTGTCGCAGCCGTCGCAGTTCCGCATGGGCACGACCATCGGCGCCCGGGGGGTTCCGCGCTTCTGGTCGGTACCGGCAGAAGAGTCTCCTTGAGCCGATAGGCGAGGATGCCGACCGGGCGGGTGAGGAAGTGGTCCGGGAGCCGTGCGGTGAGGTGGTCCGTGATGTGCGTGGGCAAGAGGCCCGCCGCGAGCCACCGGGTGACGGCCGGGGCGAGGCGTGCGGCTTCTTGCTCGGAGAGGACGAGGCGGGGGTCGATCCGGCGCAGGGTGGTGAGCACAGTGACGGCTCGGGGGTCGGCGTCGGCGAGCGGGACGGGAGCCTTCACCACGGTTGCTACGGGCGCGGCCACCATTTCCTCGGCGGGCGAGGATGCGGGTGTGACGGCAGCGGCGGCGCCCTGCTTTCGGGGTCTGCGCGGCTTCGACGGCTCGGGAGGCCCGTCCGGGTCCGTGTCCGGATCGCCGCCGGGGACGTCGTAGAAGTACGTGCGGGTACGGACGTGCCCGGTGGCCGTCCGCTCGCGGCGGCGCTCCAGGTAACCGGCCGCTTCCAGCTCCCTGAGCGCCCGGGAGATCAGGATCTCGCCCTCGCTGAAGTGCTGGCACAGGGCTGGGATGGTCACGGACGAACCGTCGGGCAGTGAGGAGATGTACGCCGCGACGCCGACCGTGACCGCGCTGCCGCGTCGCTGGGCGAGGGCGTTGGAGATCACCGTGAAGTCGGCCGTCAGCCGGGTGCGGACGTGGATCACGCCGGAGGTCGGAGCTCCGGCGTCGGCGCGCGAGGGCGCGTTAGACTGCGGGTCAGCCATCGGGAAGCTGTTTCCTTCTCGATCGGTCAGGCCCTCGTTCGGGATTGCCGTCCCGGCGGGGGCCGAAGTCTGTGTGCTGTTGTCGCGGCGAACGTAACCGCCCGCATCCCACGCCCGCAAGCCGGTCACTCGGACGAGTGACGCGAGCCGTGCGGCCGGGGAGGGTGGGTGGGCGGGTAGTTCTTTCCCCCGGTTCTTTGGGGAGGTCAGTGGCTTGCCGGGCCCTCGGGGACAAGGGTCCGGTGAGCCCGGAACGTGGACGGTGACCAGAGCCCGGCGGGCTCAGTGACAGTGGCCTCCGAGCTTCAACCCGCCTATGAAAGCCGCCCGAGGCGGTGGCCTCGAAGCACAGTGCCGAACCGTGCGGGACCTTACTGTCACGGACGGGGACGACGGTCTCGCTCAGTCCGTCGGCCACCTCCACGCAGTCGCCGCCTGCGGACCCGGGCGCGGCGGCCCTGCTGGTGTCGTGGAGCGCGGCCGCGGGCATCCATGCCCTCGCTTTGCGTCTGCACGGACGTGCCGTGGCCGCCAGCCACCCTGGTGCTCCTGTGGGGCCTGCTGCCGCACTCGGTCGCGCGGGCGATGGCGTACACGGAACCGGTGCTGACGGCCTTCGCCGCGTGGTCGCTGTAGGCCGTGCTGGCCGGGCGGTGGGTGTGGGCCGGCATCCTGGCGGCCCTCGCGGGCTTCTCCAGCCCGAACGGGTTCGCGGTGTCGGCGGCGGTGCTCGCCACCGCGGCGTACGAGCCCGGCGTCGGTGCGGAAAAGTTACCCACAGGCTGTGGACAGCCGCCGCACTCGCCCCGCCGGGCCGGCTCGGGTATGTGCTGTGGGTCGGCCACCGCGAGGGCGACCTGCTCGGCGGCTACTTCACGGTGCGGCGCCGCTGGGGCTCCCGCTTCGACCTCCGCCGGGGCTCTCGCTGGAGTTCGTACGGCATCTGGTGCTGCACGGCGACCGTCTCGTCTCCCGATGGCGCTGCTGCTGGTCGCCGCCGCCGTACTCCCGTACGCGCTGCTGCTCGCCGACCGCGCCCCGCTCCCGCTGCTGCGGGGTCCCGCTGCCGCTGCCGCTCGCGCGGGCGCTGGTGCGGACGACCAGAGCCCGGCCCTGGCACGCGGCCGTGGTGGCCGGTGCCCTGGCCGGGCTCTCGTTCGCCTACGGCGCGTATCCGGTCGTGATCGCCGATACGCCCCCGTAGCCGATGTGCGCCGGTGGTGGGAGGACGTCTACTCGTCGTCCTCGGGCTTCTCGGCGTCGTTGACGTCCTCCTCGAGACCGAGCTGCTCGACGAGCCACTTGTCGAACTCGATGGCGGCGCGCACCCAGCTGACGGTCGAGGAGACGAAGTGCTCCAGGCTGACGCCGGTGCCGATGAGCATCTGCGCCTCGCCGATCAGACGGACGGTGCCGTCGTCATGGGTGTGGCTGTAGACCTTGGGCCACAGGGTGCGCCGGTTCCAGTCGTCGATGGACTCCAGCAGCGTGGGCTTCTCGTCGATCTGGTGGGGGCGGTCGTAGAACGTCCGTACCGAGAAGACCTGCTGGTCGCCTTCGCCGCGGAACATGAAATACGTACGGAACTGCTCCCACGGCGCCGCGAGGTCACCCTCGTCGTCGACGACATACTTCAGCTCCATCTGGTCGAGGAGCTGCTTCACAAGATCCTGATCCGGGACGACGGGGCCCGCCGGTCCTTGCTGCGGCTCGGGCTGGCCCCCGAAGTTCGGAATCGAGGACGGGTCGATGGTCACCGTGAATTTCCCTTCGTACGGATCCTGCCATCCTCCCCCATCCGGGGAGGGGGGTGGCAAGCCCAGACCGACCCTGTCCTCCCAGGGCTGACATGATCCGGTCAGCCCGGTAGAACTGGGTTCGACCATTGGGGGAACGCATGACGCAGACGGACATCGAAACGGTGGCGGAACAGGGCGGGCCGGGCGGGACCAGATGGGGGGTCTTCCTGGCGATCCTGGCCGTGCCGACGCTGGTGGTGGCGGCCCTGATCGCGCTGCTGGTCGCCTGGTTGTTCACCGACGACTCGGTCGCCTCGGACGTGAAGAAGACCTCGTGCGCCGAGGCCCTGGCCTTCGGCGGGGCGAAGCTGCCAGAGGGGGCGCACGACGCCTGGTGCGGGCTCGACGCCGGGCCTGAACCCCGCTACACGGCCCGCTTCCGGATGCCGCGCGACGAGATCGACGCCTGGGTGGCGGCCAGCTTCCCGCAGGGGCCGGAACTGCGCACCACCCAGTGCGGCGACGCCCAGGTCGACGCGTGCCTGAGCGCGGGCCCGGTCGCCGGGGAGCGGGCATCCGTGCAGATCGACATCACCCACGACAGCCGCAAGTGGTCCGAGGTGCGGTTCGTGGCGTTCACCCTGTGAGAGGCGGCGGGAGCCGGCACGGCCCCCGCCACACCCCTCAGAGCGTCTTGCCGGTCGCCGGTCCCACGATCAGGCCGTCGCCGAAGGCGTCCACCCGGACCGTGTCGCCGTCCTTGACCTCGCCGGACAGGATCTCCTTGGCGAGCCGGTCGCCGATCGCGGTCTGGACGAGGCGGCGCAGCGGGCGGGCGCCGTAGGCCGGGTCCATGCCCTCGACGGCGAGCCAGTCCAGGGCCGCGTCGGTGATCTCCAGGGTGAGCCGGCGCTCGGCGAGGCGCTGCGCGAGCCGGTCGATCTGGAGGCGGGCGATCCGGCCGAGCTCGTCCTTGGTGAGGGCGGAGAAGACGACCAGGTCGTCGAGCCGGTTGAGGAACTCCGGCTTGAAAGAGGCCCGCACGACCTCCAGGACCTGTTCCTTCTTCTCCTCCTCGCTGGTGATCGGGTCGACCAGGAACTGGCTGCCCAGGTTGGACGTCAGCACCAGGATCGTGTTGCGGAAGTCGACCGTGCGGCCCTGACCGTCCGTCAGGCGGCCGTCGTCCAGCACCTGGAGCAGGATGTCGAAGACCTCCGGGTGCGCCTTCTCCACCTCGTCGAGGAGCACCACGCTGTACGGCCGCCTGCGCACCGCCTCGGTCAGCTGGCCGCCCTCCTCGTAGCCGATGTAGCCGGGAGGCGCGCCGACGAGCCGGGCGACGGTGTGCTTCTCGCCGTACTCGCTCATGTCGATGCGGACCATCGCCCGCTCGTCGTCGAAGAGGAAGTCGGCGAGCGCCTTGGCGAGTTCGGTCTTGCCCACGCCGGTGGGGCCGAGGAAGAGGAAGGAGCCGGTGGGCCGGTCGGGGTCGGCGATGCCGGCCCGGGTGCGCCGCACGGCGTCGGAGACGGCCCGCACGGCCTCCCCCTGGCCGATGAGCCGCTTGCCCAACTCCTCCTCCATCCGCAGGAGTTTCTGCGTCTCGCCCTCCAGGAGGCGCCCTGCCGGGATGCCGGTCCAGGCGGCGACGGTGTCGGCGATGTCGTCGGCGCCGACCTCCTCCTTGACCATGGTGTCCTTGGAGACCTCCTCCTCGGCCTCGGAGGCGGCCTCCAGGTCCCGTTCCAGGGTGGGGATCTCGCCGTAGAGCAGCTTGCTGGCGGTGTCGAAGTCACCGTCGCGCTGGGCGCGTTCGGCCTGGCCGCGCAACTCGTCCAGCTTCTCCTTCAGTTCACCGACCCGGTTGAGGGACTGCTTCTCCTTCTCCCAGCGGGCGGTCAGGCCCCGCAGCTCCTCCTCCTTGTCGGCGAGGTCGCGGCGCAGCCGCTCCAGGCGCTCACGGGAGGCCGGGTCGGTCTCCTTGACCAGCGCGAGCTCCTCCATCTTCAACCGGTCGACCCCGCGCTGGAGTTCGTCGATCTCGACGGGCGAGGAGTCGATCTCCATCCGGAGCCGGGAGGCCGCCTCGTCGACGAGGTCGATGGCCTTGTCGGGCAGGAAGCGGGAGGTGATGTACCGGTCGGAGAGAGTGGCCGCCGCGACGAGCGCGCTGTCGGCGATCTGGACCTTGTGGTGGGCCTCGTAGCGCCCCTTGAGACCGCGCAGGATGGCGATGGTGTCCTCGACGGTGGGCTCGGCGACCAGCACCTGCTGGAAGCGGCGCTCCAGGGCGGGGTCCTTCTCGATCCGCTCCCGGTACTCGTCGAGGGTGGTGGCACCCACCATCCGCAGCTCACCGCGCGCCAGCATCGGCTTCAGCATGTTGCCGGCGTCCATGGAGGAGTCACCGCCGGCGCCCGCGCCCACGACCGTGTGCAGCTCGTCGATGAAGGTGATGATCTGCCCGTCGGAGTCCTTGATCTCCGCGAGGACGGTCTTCAGCCGCTCCTCGAACTCACCCCGGTACTTCGCCCCGGCGACCATGGCCCCGAGGTCGAGCGCGACCAGCCGCTTGTCCTTGAGCGACTCGGGCACGTCCCCCTTGACGATCCGCTGGGCGAGCCCCTCGACGACGGCGGTCTTGCCGACGCCGGGCTCGCCGATGAGGACCGGGTTGTTCTTCGTACGGCGGCTGAGCACCTGCACGACCCGGCGGATCTCCTGGTCGCGGCCGATGACGGGGTCGAGCTTGCCGTCCCGTGCGGCGGCGGTGAAGTCGGTCCCGAACTTCTCCAGGGCCTTGTACTGCCCCTCGGGGTCGGCGGTGGTCACCCTGCGCCCTCCTCTGGCCTTCTGGAAGGCGTCTACAAGTTTGTCCGGGGTGGCGCCCTGCCGGGTCAGCACCTCGGCGGCCGGTCCGCCCTTGGCGGCGATGCCGATGAGCAGGTGCTCGGTGGAGAGGTACTCGTCGCCGAGGTCCTTGGCGCGGGCCTGCGCGTCGGCGATGACCGTGAGCAGGTCGCGGTTGGGCTGCGGGGGCGCCACGGTGGACCCGGCCACGCTGGGCAGCGAGCCGAGCACCTTCTCGGCCCCGGCCCGCACGGCCGCCTGGTCGGCGTCGACGGCGGCGAGCAGATCGACGATGTTCTCGTTGTCCTGCCCCTGGAGCAGAGCGAGGAGCAGGTGGGCGGGGGTGAGGTCCGGGTGTCCCTCGGTCACGGCCCGGTTGCTGGCCGCGTTGATCGCGTCCCGGCTCCGGTTGGTCAGCTCGGCATCCACGTGTCCGTACTCCTCCTGGTGTCGCTCCTGTACCGACTCCTGCACTGACTCAGTCAGCGTACATAAAGTTGAGTCTATTCCACTCAAGGCGATCCACGGGAGGGATGGGGGGACTAGCTTTCCCGGCATGACCTCCTACGCCCAGGATCCGGGTTCCCCGGACCCGCCGTTCCTCAGCTTCTGGCGCGAACGGCATCTGTGCACACTGACGACACCGCGCCCCGACGGAAGCCCGCACGTGGTGCCCGTCGGGGTGACCTACGACCCGGAGGCCCGTCTCGCCCGGGTGATCACGAGCCGGACCAGCGCGAAGGTACGGCACGTACTGGAGGCCGGCGAGGACGGGGCGGCGGTGGCGGTGTGCCAGGTGGCGGGGCGGCGGTGGGCCACGCTGGAGGGGCGGGCGCACGTCCGCACGGAGCCGGACCGGGTGGCGGAGGCGGTGCGGCGGTACGCCGAGCGCTACGAGCGCACCCCGGCGCCGAACCCGCTGCGCGTGGTCATCGAGATCTCGCTCACCGGAGCGATGGGGCATTTTTGAGCCAGGGCCCGATCACCCGATAGCCCGAAATGTCGCCCAAAACTGCAGCGGCGTCACCGTGTTCAGGTCACGGTGACGCCGCTGCGGGGGGAAGTACCTGAGCGATCTGTTACGACGGGGGAATCGCGTCAGGCACTGCGGGGGGTGGCTGAGATGGCCCGCGGGGTGGGGGTTTCCGGTTCCACCAGCCGATGGTCTCGTCGGTCCAGGTTCACAAAGATCATTCCGTACCGGATGGCACACCGAACGGGCTGCGGCGCCCCCCGGGGCCGCCGCAGGCACCGGTACGCCCGTACGTCCTCGTCCTCGTCCCGCGTGACGACCACCGGTTCACCGAACACGGTCACCATCAACGAGTCACCGGAGTGGGGGATCGCGGTGACGAGGTCGATGAAGTGCCAGCCGGAGCGGTAGGCGGTGGCCATTTCTCTACGGAAGGAGCGGTCGTCGGGTGGAGTAGTCATGTCAGTCCCAGACCGTGTCCGCCGGGAATGCCTGCGCCTCGTCACCGAGTACCACGGTTTGCGCGGTCTCGGTGGCACCCACTCCATGAACGTCGCTCTTCGCACCGGAGAGGCCGGCGAACGCGCCGAGCGCCACAACGGTGGAGAAGGCGGCGACAAGCACCGAGCGAAGCATTCTGTTACGCATAGTCGGCTTCGTCCTCACTTGAAGGTCCCCTTTTCCCCCGTCGAGTAAGACGATGGCTCATTCGGGCACGTCATGGCCACACGAACGGTGCATCATGTTCCTGCATGTTCAGGACCCTGGGGGGTGGAAATTTGGTATCGAATGGGACTAAGGCGACACATCCCCATGCGGTGACCGAGTTGTGTGAGGAAGGTGGCCGTCTTTACGCCAACGCTCTGCGGACAGGACGCGTCTCCCGCGCGGACGTGGAGTCGGTTCCCTGTCTGCTGGAGTTCGCCCTTCTGCACCCCGACCCGGACGACGCGAACTGGATGCTTCCGGTTCCGCCGTCGGTCGCGCTCGCCCAGCGCCTCAACCCGCTGGAGCACGAGATCACCGAGCGCAGACGCATGTCGATCGAGTTGGCCGACGCCTTCGAGCCGTTCATGGCCCTGAGCGCCCAGCAGGTGGCGCCGGCGCACTCGATCACGGTCCTGGAGGGGCTCGACCGGATCAACACGGCACTCGACCTCGCGACGTCCCAGTGTCAGTCCGAGGTGCTCACGGTCCAGCCGAGTCGGGGCCAGCGTCCCGAGAACCGGCTGATCGAAGGGCTGGAGCGCGACCGGACCCTCATCGAACGGGGCGTCCGGATCCGGACCCTCTACCAGCACGTCGCCCGGTACAGCCCCGAGCGGCTTGCCTACATGGAGCAGTTCGCCGACGGCAAGGTTGAGTACCGGACCATCGACGAGCTGGTGGAACGGCTCATCATCTGCGACGAGACCGTGGCCTTCATCCCGGTCCGGGACGACCGGCAGGTCGCCCTGGAGCTGCGGCACCCGGGCCTCGTCGGCTATCTGGTCAAGGTCTTCGAGTTCATGTGGAGCCGGGCGGTCCCGCTGAGCGCCGGCGCTCCCTACGAGACCGCGCCGGACGGCATCACGGACATCCAGCACTCCATCGCCAAACTCCTCGTCGAGGGGCACGTGGACGAGGCGATCGCCCGGCGCCTGGGCATGAACGTACGCACCTGCCGGGCCCACATCGCCAAGCTGGCGACCGTCCTCGGCAGCGGCAGCCGCGCCCAACTCGGCTTCCTCATCGCACAGTCGGGCATCCTCGACCAGGGCAAGCCGGCGTCGGAGGGGGACGGCCGTCCGTGACCGGGGCTCACACGCACGGAACGGGGGAACGGTGCGAGGCGGGCCCGACCCCGTGCACCCGTGCGCCGCGGGGAGGCCGGGTGAGTGCCGAGGGACGCATCGCCGACGAACGAAGCCGTGCGGAGCGGCCGGCGGCGGTGTTCGAGCCGCTCCCGGGGACCGGCGCCCCGTCCCGGCCACTCGCCGGGACGCCCACCATCCGCGTCCTCCACGGCCTCGGCAGCGAGAGCCGCGCCCGACCCGGCTCTCTCGTCGCGGCATCAGGAACCCCCGAGCAGGAGGGAGTGACCGAGTGATCCCGGTGCCCCATCCCGAGCACGGCGTGGAGAACCTGTGCGCGGCAGGGACGGAGCTGTACGCGCGTGCCCTGCGCGAGGGGTACGTGCTCGGCGTCGACGCCGAGGAAGCGCCCTGTCTGCTCGACTTCGGTCTCCTGCACCCCGCCGTCACGGACCCGGAGCGGCTGGAGCCCGTCGCCCCGGCCGTCGCCCTGCACCGCATGCTGCGGATAGCGGAGGAACGTGTCGCGGACGAACGGCGGCGCGAGGCCAGGCTCACCGAGACGTTCGAGCCCCTGATGCGGATCGACGGCCGCCGTACGGGCGCCGACGACTCCTCGATGATCAGTGTCCTCAGTGGCATCGACCTGATCAGCCGGGTCATCGGCCAGGCAATGGCCGCGGGTTCCGAACTGCTGGCCATCCAGCCGAACACCAGCGACAGACACGCTCAGACACCCCCGCCCGTGCATGTCGAGGCCTTCGACCGCGACCAGGCGCTGCTCGACCGCGGCGGCCGCATCCGCACCCTCTACCAGCACACCCTCCGGCACGCGCCGAGCGTCGTGGCCCGCTACGAGCGTCTGGAAGGCGATGTCGAGGCCCGCAGCCTGGACGAGGTGACGGAGCGTCTGATCATCGTCGACCGGACCGTGGCCTTCATCCCCGCCAACAAGGACCGCACCCTCGCCCTGGAGATCCGCCACCCCGCCCTGATCGCCTTCTTCGTCACCGCCTTCGACCGGCTGTGGCGGCTGGCCACCCCCATGTACCCCGAGGCGGTGCAGCAGCCCTCGCGCAACGGCATCACGCCCCGCCAACGGGCCATCGCCGCCCTCCTCGTCGAGGGACACACCGACGCCGTCATCGCCGACCGGCTCGGCATGAACATCCGCACCGCCCGCGTCCACATCGCCAAACTCGCCGCCACCCTCGGCAGCGAGAGCCGCGCCCAACTCGGCTACCTCATCGGACGGGCCGGCATCCTGGGGCAGGAGGACACGGGCGAGTGACGACGGCGGCGGCACACCCGGAGCACGGCCCGGAGGACCCGTGCCCGGAAGGCATCGAGCTCTACGCACGGGCCCTCCGCGAGGGCGGGATCGACAGCCGGGACGCCTCGCACCTGCCCTGTCTCCTCGACACCGGGCTGCTGCGGCCCGACGCCCGGGACGCGGCCCGGCTGGAGCCCGTACCGCCCGCGCTCGCCCTGCACCGCATGCTCCGCGCCACCACGGACCGCGCGGCGCACGAGCGGCGGCGGGAGGAGCTGCTCGCCGAGGCGTTCGGGTCGCTCCTGCGGATCGGTGGGCGCGGTGCGGCGGTCGCGGACAACCCGGCGATCAGAGTCGTCAGCGGCACCGGCCCCATCAACGAGGCCATCAGCGAGGCCCTGACCGGGGTCGGGCACGAACTGCTGTGTGTGCAGCCCAACGTCCACTACAACGACAGCCGGGGCGCCGCCGCCCAGGTCGTGGCGATGGACCGGGACCAGGCGCTGCTGGACCGCGGCGCCCGTATCCGCACCCTGTACCAGCACACCCAGCGCCACATGCCGCTGGTCCTCGCCCGGTACGAACAGCTGCGCGGCGACGCCGAGGCCCGCTCCCTGGACGAGGTGACCGACCGGCTCATCGTCGCCGACCGGGACGTGGCGTTCATCCCGGCCGACGAGGACGGCACGGTCGCGCTGGAGGTCCGGCACCCGGCCCTGGTCGAGTTCCTGGCCACCACCTTCTACCGGCTGTGGTGGCAGGCCACGCCCATGTACCCGCAGATCGTCCACCGGCCGAGCCTCAACGGCATCACGCCCCGCCAACGGGCCATCGCCGCCCTCCTCGTCGAGGGACACACCGACGCCGTCATCGCCGACCGGCTCGGCATGAACATCCGCACCGCCCGCGTCCACATCGCCAAACTCGCCGCCACCCTCGGCAGCGAGAGCCGCGCCCAACTCGGCTACCTCATCGGACGGGCCGGGATTCTTGACCGGGGAGCGTGATCGAGGACACCGCCGCCGGGCCGTCCAGGCCGACCTGCGCTATCCGGACGCCCAGTTGCGTACGACTGGCCGCCCCGAGCGTCTCCGACAGCCTCGCGATATGGGCCCGGCAGGTGCGCACGCTGATCCCCAGCCGTTCCGCGATCACCGCGTCCTGGTGGCCCTCGGCCAGCAGTGCGGCGATCGACTGCTCTCGGTGGGAGATGCCCTCGATGCCGGTGTCGGGCAGGGGCGCGGTGAGGGGGATCGCCAGGCGCCACAGCCGCTCGAAGACCGTCACCAGGTACTCCACCAGCGCCGGGTGCCGCAGCTCCAGGGCGAGGGTGCGGTCGGCGTTGGCGGGGATGAAGGCCACCGTGCGGTCGAAGAGGATCAGCCGGTCGATGACCTCGTCCAGCGTCCGCGCCTGGACCGAACCGCCCATCAACTCCAGGTAGTTCAGGAGCCCTTGGCCGTGCCGGGCGACATGGGTGTACAGGTCCCGCATCCGTACGCCCCGGCCGCGCAGCGCCAGCGCCCGGTGCAGGCCCTCCGTCAGCTCGTGCTCGGGGCGGATGCCGCCGGGCTGGACGGTGAGGACCTCCGTCTTGCACGCCTCGGTCGCCTCGTCCATCGCGGCCTGGATCCGGGAGAGGCCGTCGAGGACCCGGATCGCGGTCCCCTCACCGGCGCCCGGCACGACACTGGGCCCGAGGCCCGCGTACCGCTCGACCGCCGCGACCGCCGCCCCCACCCGCCGCTGGCTCGCGCTGACCTCGTCGTGGACCCCGCGCAGCAGCCGGGTCATGACCTCCTGCGGGGCCGTGGGCACCAGCCAGTCCATGTCGTCGGGGTCCGGGTGCAGCAGGGCCAGTTCGAGCAGACAGGGCACCGGTTCGGCGTCGGCGCGCGGCACGCGGCCGCGCCGTACGGCCCGGGAGTACACCCGGTCCCCGGCCTCGCACAGCCGGTCAGCACCGTGTGGATGGTCGTCCGTCCCGAGCCCGGTCATTGCCCATCCCACCCCCGGTTCCAGCGTCTACCGCCCTCTTGTCCTGTTCCCCATCGGAGCCTCGAAGCCCCCTCGGCTCCGCCACTATGCGCGGCCCGGACCGGCTCCGCAACACGGCTCCTCGGGCCGACGGCGGCCGGAACGGCCGGTATACCCCGTTACCTACGGGCCTCGGCCCATCCCCTGCGACAAGTCGGCGGTCTTGCGGCCACCCTCACGGGTGCATCGGCCGACCTCGAACGGAACAAGCCGCTCCGCACGTCAACTCCCAGAAACCCCACAGTGATCACCACGTTACGCGCCGCACTTAACGTCAGGTCATGGCGGACATATTTGACGCGTACGCGCTGGCCGACGCGTGGGACGAGATGTTCGAGCGGCCGGGCGAGGTCAGGACCGCCTACGAGCCGGTGCTGGCCGCGCTCCAGCCGATCGAGCCGAGCGAACTCAGGTTCCGGGCCGACCAGATGGCCCGGGCCTTCACCGACCGGGGTGTGACCTACGCCTTCGCGGGCGAGGAGCGGCCCTGGCCGCTGGACCTCGTGCCCCGGATCCTCGACGCCCTCGAATGGGACCTCGTGCAACGCGGGGTGAGTCAGCGGGTCAGAGCCCTGGAGGCCTACCTCGCCGACGCCTACGGACCCGCCCGTGCCTTCGAGGACGGGGTCGTGCCCTGGCGGCTGCTGCTGAACTCCCCACACTTCCACCGGGCCGCGCACGGGCTCGAGCCCGTCAACAAGGTGAGAATCCATGTCTCCGGCATCGACCTGGTCCGGGACGAGCAGGGCGACTTCCGGGTCCTGGAGGACAACGTCCGGGTTCCCAGCGGCGTGTCGTACGTCATCGAGAACCGGCGCGCCATGACCCGTGTCTTCCCGTCCCTCTTCGACGGGCAGCATGTGCTGCCCGTCGACGGTTACGCGCAGAAGCTGCTCGCCGCCCTGCGCGCGGCCGCGCCCGACGGCGTCCAGGACCCCCGGGTCGTGGTCCTCACCCCTGGCCCCAGCAACGCCGCCTACTTCGAACACGCCCTGCTCGCCCGGCTGATGGGCGTGCAGCTGGTCGAGGGGCACGACCTGGTGTGCCGGGGCAACCGGGTGTGGATGCGCACGACCCGCGGAGAGGTGCCCGTCCATGTCGTATACCGGCGCCTGGACGACGACTTCCTCGACCCGCTCCACTTCCGTCCCGACTCGGTGATCGGCTGCCCGGGCATCCTCGGCGCGGCCATGGCGGGCCATGTCACCCTCGCCAACGCGGTCGGCAACGGCATCGCGGACGACAAGCTGCTCTACACCTACGTCCCGGACCTGATCCGCTACTACCTCTCCGAAGAACCGGTTCTCCCCAACGTGGAGTCCTTCCGGCCCGACGAACCGGGCCAGTTGGAGGCCGTCCTCGACCAGATCGACCAGCTCGTCGTGAAACCCGTCGACGGGGCCGGCGGCCAGGGCATCGTCATCGGGCCGAAGGCCGACCGCGAGACACTCGACCGCACCCGTGAGGCGGTCAGAGCCGACCCGCGGGGCTTCATCGCCCAGCGCCCCGTCGCCCTGTCCACCTCCCCCACCCTCGCGGGCGAACGCATGGCACCGCGCCACATCGACCTGCGCCCGTTCGCCGTCAACGACGGCAACGACATCTGGGTCCTGCCCGGCGGCCTGACCCGGGTCGCCCTCCAGGAGGGCAACCTGATCGTCAACTCCAGCCAGGGCGGCGGCTCCAAGGACACCTGGGTGCTCGCGGACGGCCCCGCACAGCCCCCCGCGCCCGCGGACAGCACCGCCCACCTGGACATCGCCCCACGTCAGCACGGTCCCGACGGCTCCCTCACCGTCGTACAGGAAGGGGCGCAGCAGCAGTGAACGACGTGATCCTCTCCCGGATAGCCGAGGCACTGACCTGGACCGGCCGGTACGTCGAACGGGCGGACAACACCGGGCGGATCCTCGACGCCTACCTCCACCGGATGCTGGAGGACCCCTGGCGCGACGAGGACGTGGCCTGCCGGTCGCTGTACGCGATCCTCGGCGTCGACGCGGGCGGCACCCGGGTCGACATGCAGCAGGTCCTCGACCAGCTCGCCTTCGACGCCCGCTCCACCTGCTCCATCGAGGGCGCGCTCGGCGCGGCCCGGCTCAACGCCAGGAGCGCCCGTGAGGCCGTCTCCTCGGAGATGTGGGAGTGCCTGAACTCCACCTGGCACGCGCTGGCCGACCAGCGGCTCGCGGCCCGCCGTACGGGCCCCTACGGCTATCTGGAACTCGTACGGCGGCGCGCGGCTCTGTTCTTCGGGCTGGCCGACTCCACCATGAGCCGTGACGACAGCTGGCGTTTCGTGGTGCTGGGCCGGTCCCTGGAGCGGGTGGACATGACCGTGCGGCTGCTGTCCGTGCGGGTCCTGGACGCGGCCCACGCGCCCGACTGGCCGACCCTGCTGAGCGCCTCGGGCGCCGACGAGGCGTACGCGCGCCTGTACGGCGGTTTCGGCGACACCCCGCGCGTGGCCGAGTTCCTGCTCCTGGACCGCGACTTCCCGCGCTCGGCGCTGCACGCCCTGACGACGGCGGAGGAGTGCCTGACCGCGCTCGGCCGACCGCGCCAGGACCCCGCGCGCGGCCCGATCGGCCGGATGCGCACCCGGCTCGAATACCTCGACCTGCACGCCCTGGAGGAGCAACTCCCGCTGCTGCTGAGGGATCTGCAGACCGCCTGCATGGCCTCCGCGGAGGCGGTGGCGGAGCGGTTCTTCCCGTACCAGGGGCCCGTCGAATGGGCCCAGGAAGGAGCGTGAGATGACTCGCCGGCTCCGCATCAAGCACGTCACCGAGGTCTCGTACGCCCAGCCCGCGTCCTCGTCCCACAACGAGGTCCGCATGACCCCGTTGACCCTGCCCGGCCAGACCACCCTGGACGCCCGGGTCACCGTCAGCCCGACCACACCCACCTGGTCGTACTGGGACTACTGGGGCACCCAGGTCACCGGCTTCGACCTGACGGACCCGCACGGCCATCTCACCATCACGGCCTCCAGCCTGGTCGAGACATCACCGCCGGGCCCGCTGCCGACCGCGCCCGGCTGGGACGAGGTGGCCGAACGCGTCGCGCACTCCCGTCTGTCGGAGTTCGCGAGCCCGACGGGCCGTACGACGGTCCCGCCCCGGCTGGCCAGGAAGGCCCGGAAGGCGGCAGCCGGCCTCGGCCCCCACGAGACGGCGGTCGCGGTGTCGACGCTGGTCGCCGACCGGGTGTCGTACCTGCCGGGCGCGACCAGCGTGAACACCTCCCCGGTGGAGGCCTGGGAGCAGGGCGCGGGCGTCTGCCAGGACATCACCCACCTCACCATCGCCATGCTCCGGGGCGTCGGCCTGCCGGCCCGCTATGTCTCCGGCTACCTCCATCCGGAGCGCGATGCCGAGCTGCACCGGCCGGTCGCCGGGGAGAGCCATGCCTGGATCGAGTACTGGGCGGGCGAATGGTGCGGCTACGACCCCACCAACCGGGTCCGCGCCGACGAGACCCATGTGGTGGTGGCCCGGGGCCGCGACTACGACGACGTGACCCCGCACAAGGGGATCTACCGGGGCGTCACGGGCGGGTCGCCGCAGGTGACGGTGGAGTTCACGCGGGTGGCGTGAACAGCCGGGCAGGGGCCGGAGGGGGTTCCCTCCGGCCCCTGCCCGTCAGCGGCTACTGCAGGCCCACCGCCGCGCAGTCGCTCTTGTACTCCGAGGTGCAGATGTCCTTGACGGAGTAGATGCCGTCCTTGACGACCGTGCTCTTGATGTTGTCCCTCGTCAGGGCGACGACCTGGACGAGCTGGGCCGGGATGTCCTTGTTCGTGGGGCTGTCGACGCTGTCCGTGGCGAGGGCGTCGAACTGGATGTCCTTGCCCTGGATCTTCGTCACGGCCATCTCGGCGGCGGCCTCGGCCTCGTCCGGGTACGGCTTGTAGACGCTCATGTACTGCTCGCCCGAGACGATCCGCTGCACCGCGGCGAGCTCCGCGTCCTGGCCCGTGATCGGCGGGATCTTGGTCATGCCCGCGTCCTCCATCGCCTGGATGGCGGCGCCGGCCATGGCGTCGTTGGCGGAGTACACGGCCTTGATGTTGCCCTTGCCGAGCGCGCTGATCGCCTCGGCCATGTTCTTCTGCGCGATCTCCGGCTTCCAGCCGTCGACGTCATAGGTCTTGGAGATCGTCACCTTGCCGTTGAGCTCGGACATCGCGCCCGCCTTGAACTGACCGGCGTTCGGGTCGGACGGCGAGCCGTTGATCATCACGATCTTGTCGGAGGTGTCGATGCCCGAGCCGAGCGCCTCGAGGAGGGAGCGGCCCTGCACCTCGCCGACGAGTTCGTTGTCGAAGGAGACGTACGCGTCGATCGGGCCCTCGGCGAGCCGGTCGTAGGCGATGACCGGGATGCCGGCGTCCTTGGCCTTCTGCACCATGCCCGCGATGGCGTGCGAGTCCACCGCGTCCAGCAGGATGACGTCGACCTTCTGGTCGATCATCTGCTGCATCTGCGTGGCCTGCTTCTTGGCGTTCGCCTCGCCGTTGGCGTAGACGGTCTTGCCCTTGTCGCCGGTGAGTTGGGCGACCTTCTTCTTGATGATCGGGTAGTCGAACTCCTCGTAGCGGGTGTTCGTCTTCTCCGGCATGAGCACACCGACGGTGATGTCGTTGCCCTTGGTCGGGCTCGCCTCGCTCCCGCTCGCGGCGCCGAGCGCCCCGCAGGCGGCCAGCGAGAGGGTCATCGTGGACGCGGCCACGGCTATGGCGATACGACGCATGGGGCTGCTCACTTCTGGTGCTTTCCGGGACGCGGGCGCGGCATTGCGGCCCATGTGTCTGAAAAGCCAACGCGGGGCCGCCCACCGGCGTCAAGCGGAATCACTTAACGAGTGCGCAACGCCACTCTCCGCCGATGGTGTGAAGACTTGGCGCGAACACTAGTACAACCAACTTCACACCTGGCGAGTCGTGATCACAGCAGCCCCACAACTGCTGTTCCACAGCCGACCAGAGGATCGAATGAAGTCAGCCAGCCGGACGACCGCCGCCGCCGTCGTCCTCGCCACCGCCGGCACCCTCGTCACCCTGACGGCGGCCCCCGCCTCGGCCGCCGTGTCGTGCGCCTCCCCCGTGTTCAAGCGGCAGTTCTACGCGAACACGTCCCTCTCCGGCACCCCGAAGAAGACGGACTGCGACACCGCGATCGACCAGACCTGGAGCGGCGCCCCGGACTCCGGCCTCCCGAAGGACAACTTCGGCGTCCGCTGGACCCTCACCCGCGACTTCGGCTCCGGCGGCCCCTTCACGCTCAACGCCACCGGACTCG
>NZ_JBEXGM010000027.1:0-106437 GCF_040607335.1 Streptomyces sp. NPDC005303
AAACGCCCGGTTACATTCCGAACCCGGAAGCTAAGCCTTACAGCGCCGATGGTACTGCAGGGGGGACCCTGTGGGAGAGTAGGACACCGCCGAACTCCTTTTAGAGCTCTGGCTCTTGGGCACGCAGCCCAAGAGCCAGAGCTTTTTTGCGTTGAGGTAGGGTCAGGGGGCATCGTTGGCACGTTTCCCACAGGAGGCCCCCGGGTGGAGGTCCAGGAGACCCGGGTCCAGACGGACCGGGTCCTCACCATCCCCAACATCCTCAGCATGGCGCGGCTCGTTGGGGTGCCGCTCTTCCTGTGGCTGATCCTCAGGCCCGAGTTCGGAGGGCCCAAGAGTGACACCTGGGCGTTGCTGGTACTCGCTCTGAGCGGGATCAGCGACTACCTGGACGGCAAGCTCGCCCGTCGCTGGAACCAGATCAGCAGCCTCGGCCGGCTGCTCGACCCCGCGGCCGACCGCCTCTATATTCTCTCGACTCTGGTCGGCCTCACCTGGCGCGAGATTCTGCCAATCTGGTTGACGGCTGCACTTCTCTTGCGGGAGCTGATGCTCCTGGTGATGGTGGGCATCCTCAGACGTCATGGTTATCCGCCGCCGCAGGTGAACTTCCTCGGCAAGGCCGCCACCTTCAACCTCATGTACGCCTTCCCGCTGCTACTGCTCAGTGACGGAACTGGATGGATCTCGTCACTCGCTGCTATTTTCGGATGGGCGTTCGCCGGATGGGGTACAACGCTGTACTGGTGGGCAGGAGTGCTCTATGTGGTCCAAGTCCGCCGCCTGGTCCGTGCGGACGCCGAGGCCGACTGAACTCGCCCATTGGCACGGCCGTAGCGGCTCGATGGCCCCCTGCAGAAAAGTGCGGGACAATCTGGACGGGTGAAGTCGGCTAGACCGTCATCTTTTAAGGAGGACGCTTCCGACATGAAGGCCGTCGTGATGGCCGGAGGCGAAGGCACACGCCTTCGTCCCATGACCTCGAGCATGCCCAAGCCGCTCCTGCCGGTGGTAAACCGGCCGATCATGGAGCACGTTCTCCGGCTGCTCAAAAGGCATGGGCTCAATGAGACCGTGGTCACTGTTCAGTTCCTGGCCTCACTGGTCAAGAACTACTTCGGTGACGGTGAAGAGCTCGGAATGGAGCTCTCCTATGCCAATGAGGAGAAGCCACTCGGTACCGCCGGAAGCGTCAAGAACGCCGAAGAGGCGTTGAAGGACGATGCTTTCCTCGTCATCTCCGGTGATGCCCTGACCGACTTCGACCTCACCGAGCTCATCAACTTCCACAAGGAGAAGGGGGCGCTCGTCACCGTCTGTCTGACGCGTGTGCCCAATCCGCTCGAATTCGGCATCACCATCGTCGACGAGGAAGGCAAGGTCGAGCGCTTCCTGGAGAAGCCGACCTGGGGCCAGGTCTTCTCGGACACCGTGAACACGGGCATCTACGTCATGGAGCCCGAGGTCTTCGACTACGTCGACCCGGATGTGCCCGTGGACTGGTCCGGCGATGTCTTCCCGCAGCTGATGAAGGAAGGCAAGCCGGTCTACGGCTATATCGCGGAGGGGTACTGGGAGGACGTCGGCACGCACGAGAGCTATGTGAAGGCGCAGGCCGACGTCCTGGAAGGCAAGGTCGACGTCGAGATCGACGGCTTCGAGCTCTCCCCGGGCGTATGGGTGGCCGAGGGGGCCGAGGTGCATCCCGACGCCGTTCTGCGGGGTCCGCTGTACATCGGCGACTACGCCAAGGTCGAGGCCGGCGCCGAGATCCGCGAGCACACCGTGGTGGGCTCGAACGTGGTCGTGAAGAGCGGCGCCTTTCTGCACAAGGCCGTCGTGCACGACAACGTGTATGTCGGGCAGCAGAGCAATCTCCGCGGCTGCGTCGTCGGAAAGAACACCGACATCATGCGCGCGGCCCGTATCGAGGACGGCGCGGTCATCGGCGACGAGTGTCTCGTCGGCGAGGAATCGATTATTCAGGGGAATGTGCGGGTCTACCCGTTCAAGACCATCGAAGCCGGTGCCTTCGTCAACACCTCGGTCATCTGGGAGTCCAGGGGGCAGGCGCATCTCTTCGGTGCCCGTGGCGTCTCCGGCATCCTGAACGTCGAGATCACCCCGGAGCTCGCGGTCCGCTTGGCCGGCGCCTACGCGACGACCCTCAAGAAGGGGTCGACCGTCACCACCGCTCGCGACCACTCCCGTGGCGCGCGGGCACTGAAGCGGGCGGTGATCTCCGCTCTGCAGGCCAGCGCCATCGACGTACGCGACCTGGAAAACGTACCGCTGCCCGTGGCGCGGCAGCAGACCGCGCGGGGGAGTGCCGGCGGGATCATGATCCGGACCACGCCAGGGGTGCCGGATTCCGTGGACATCATGTTCTTCGACGGGCGGGGTGCGGATCTCTCCCAGGGCAGCCAGCGGAAGCTGGACCGGGTGTTCGCTCGGCAGGAGTACCGCCGTGCGTTCCCCGGCGAGATCGGGGATCTGCACTTCCCTGCGAGTGTCTTCGATTCGTACACCGGCTCGCTGCTGCGGAACGTCGACATCACCGGCATCTCCGAGGCAGGGCTGAAGGTCGTCGTGGACGCGTCGAACGGCAGCGCGGGGTTGGTGCTGCCGAGTCTGCTCGGGAAGCTCGGGGTGGACTCGCTGACCATCAACCCGGGCCTCGACGAGTCCAGGCCGACGGAGACGGCGGACGCTCGGCGTTCTGGGCTGTTGCGGCTGGGCGAGATCGTGGCCTCCGCACGGGCCGCTTTCGGGGTGCGGTTCGACCCCGTGGGTGAGCGGCTGTCCCTCGTGGACGAGAAGGGGCGGATCATCGAGGACGACCGGGCGCTGCTCGTCATGCTCGATCTGGTCGCCGCGGAACGGCGCAGCGGCCGTGTGGCGCTGCCGGTCACCACCACGCGGATCGCCGAGCAGGTGGCGGCGTACCACGGCACGCAGGTCGAGTGGACGACCACGTCGCCCGACGATCTGACACGGGTCGGACGTGACGAGTCCACGATCTTCGGTGGTGACGGCAAGGGCGCCTTCATCATCCCGGAGTTCAGCAGTGTCTTCGACGGTGCGGCGGCCTTCGTGCGGCTGATCGGGCTGGTGGCGCGGACGCAGCTCACGCTCAGCCAGATCGACGCGCGGATTCCGCGGGCGCATGTCCTCAAGCGGGATCTGGCGACCCCGTGGGCCGTCAAGGGTCTGGTGATGCGCAGGGTCGTGGAGGCAGCGGGAGATCGCTTTGTCGACACGACCGACGGTGTCCGGGTCGTGGAGACCGACGGGCGGTGGGTGATGGTGCTGCCGGACCCGGCGGAGGCGGTCACGCATCTGTGGGCCGAGGGTCCCGATGACGCGTCCGCGCAGGCACTGCTGGACGAGTGGTCGGCGGTAGTGGACAGCGCCGGCCGCTGAGCCACGCACGCGCGCGTGCCGGACAAGTGTCCCCAAGGGGGCCTGTCCGGCACGCCGATGGGGCCATTCGGAGGTAGGGGCCGCGACGTGCGACGATGTGCGGCATGCCGCAGCAGCCCCCCATTCGGAGCACCCCCACGCGCCCGTCGCGCCCGGACGCCTCCATGTCGCTGCTCACCAACGTCATGGACCACAGCCTCGACGACGGGTACGCCGAGGCCGCGGCCCGCAAGAAGGCCGCCGGTGAAGGCGGGCTGCCCAAGACGCTGCGGGCGAGGCTGGGGCTCGCCCTGGGCCTGGTGCTCGCCGCTCTCGTGGTCACCGTGGGGGCGGCGCAGGCGCGGGTGGCCGCTCCGGTCGTCGCCAAGGAGCGCGAGGAGCTCATCGACCGTATCGACCGCGAAACCGAGACGGCGGACAAGCTGGAGGAGAGCGTCGACCAGCTGCGCGACGACGTGAGCACGCGGCAGCGAGAGGCGCTCAAGCACACGGGCGACAGCGGCCAGGCCGACCTCGTGGGCATCCTGTCGGGCGCTGTCGAGGTGCACGGCCCGGGCGTCAAGCTGGTCGTGAACGACGCCAAGGAAGCCAGTACGGGTGGCGGCGACGGGAACCCGCGGGAGACGTCGGGGTTCTCCGACACCGGGCGGGTGCGCGACCGTGACATGCAGCGGGTCGTGAACGGGCTGTGGGAGTCGGGAGCCGAGGCCATCTCCATCAACGGACAGCGGCTGACCGCCCTGTCGGCGATCAGGGCCGCGGGTGACGCGATACTGGTCGACAACAAGCCCCTGGTGCCGCCGTATACGGTGCTTGCGGTGGGGGACGGACAGCGGCTGAGCACCAGGTTCCAGGACAGCGCCGACGGGCTGTATCTGCACGCCCTGCAAGAGAACTACGGCATCCGGACCGCCATCTCCGCGGAGGACGACCTCCGGCTGCCGGCCGCACCGAGTGTGATCGTACGTACAGCAGAGCCGAGAACTGAGAAGGGCACATCGTGATCGCCGTACTGGGCCTCGTCGTGGGAGTCGTGGCCGGACTGTTGGTCCGGCCTGAGGTTCCGGCGGTTGTCGAGCCTTATCTGCCGATCGCCGTGGTGGCGGCGCTCGACGCCGTCTTCGGAGGGCTGCGGGCCATGCTCGACGGCATCTTCGACGACAAGGTCTTCGTCGTGTCGTTCCTGTCGAACGTGGTCGTGGCCGCGCTGATCGTGTTCCTGGGCGACAAGTTGGGCGTGGGCGCCCAGTTGTCGACCGGTGTCGTCGTCGTGCTCGGCATCCGGATCTTCTCCAACGCCGCGGCGATCCGCCGGCACGTCTTCCGGGCGTGAGGCCGATGAGCGAACAGGACGAGACGCCCGGCAACGGGTTGCGCAAGGAACTGCCGGAGGAACTCCCGGCCGCACCTGCCGAGAAGGCTGCCGAGGAGCCCGGCACTCCGGCTGCGGAGCCCGGGCTGACCGGCCGTCAGAGGCTGGTGCAGGGGCTGTGGCCGCCGCGCGTGACTCGGGCCCAACTCATCGTCGCGGTGCTGCTGTTCGGCCTCGGATTCGGCCTTGCCATCCAGGTGGCGTCCAACAGCGACAGCGACAGTGCGCTGCGGGGGGCGAGGCAGGAAGATCTCGTACGCATCCTCGATGAACTGGACGACCGTACTCAGCGTCTTGAAGACGAGAAGCAGGGCCTCGAGAAGCAGCGGGACGAGCTGGAGAACAGCTCCGACCAGGCAGAAGAGGCCCGCAAGCAGACGGTCGAGAAGGAGCGGCAACTCGGCATCCTCGCGGGCACGGTGGCCGCTCAGGGGCCGGGCATCACGATGACGATCGAGGACAACAAGGGGACCGTCGAGGCGGACATGCTGCTCGACGCGATCCAGGAGCTGCGGGCGGCCGGCGCGGAGGCGATTCAGGTGAACGGCGTACGGGTCGTCGCCGACACCTATCTGTCGGACTCGGGCAAGAGTGTGAGCGTCGACGGGAACAAGATCACCGCGCCGTTTCGTTTCAAGGTCATCGGCAATCCGCAGGACCTGGAACCGGCGCTGAACATCCCTGGAGGCGTGGTGCAGACTCTGGAGAAGGAGCAGGCCACCGTTACCGTCGAGCGGTCGGACAAGATCGTCGTGGACGCCTTGCGAGCGGCGAAGCGGCCTGACTACGCTCGGTCGTCCTCCCAGTGAACCGGGGGTGCATGGGGGGCATCCGGCCAGGGCATGAGGTTGCGGGGGGTCGGCGCACCGAATGGGTGGTGCGTGGTGGAAACTGTCTGGTGGCAACGGACGTTGTGAGGATGTCCGGGTCGACCGGTGTGTTCAATCAGGGTTCGTCCTGCCCCACGGGCGGGTCTGTTTCGGTCAAGGGGAATCGCCCGTGAAGTTGTTTGCGAAGTTGTTCGGCAAGAGCGCGCGAGAAGGTAGCGACAACGCGACCGCTCGGCATCGCGCACAGCCCGACGCCGAGGGTCAGCGCCCGCTGTTCCGGGACCAGGTCGGCGGTCAGGGTGGTGACGTTTCCGGAGGTCAGGGCGTGCCGTCTGTTGACCCTGCCCAGTCCGGCGGCATAGGTTTCGGGCAGCCGTCAACCTCAAGTACGGGTGGAGGGTTTTCCCCTATGTCAGCCCTGGTGTGTACGAGGTGCGGTAACCGCAACGCGGAGAACAGCCGCTTCTGCTCCAACTGCGGCGCCCCGCTGCGGGCCGGGTCCGTGCCCGAGCGTCCGTCGGAGACGACTTCCACCATCTCCATCTCGGGACTCGAGGCCTACGACTCCGAGGTCACCGGCCAGACGCAGATGCCGGCGCTCTCCCCGGAGGCGCAGGCCGCCGTCGACGCGCTCCCGCTGGGCTCCGCGCTCCTGGTGGTGCGCCGCGGCCCGAACTCGGGCAGCCGCTTCCTGCTGGACGGCGAGCTGACCACGGCCGGGCGTCACCCGCAGAGCGACATCTTCCTCGACGATGTCACGGTCTCGCGTCGGCACGTGGAGTTCCGCCGCGGCCAGGACGGCTCGTTCACGGTGTCGGACGTGGGCAGTCTCAACGGCACGTACGTCAACCGCGAGCGGATCGACGCGGTCGCTCTGAACAACGGCGACGAGGTGCAGATCGGCAAGTACCGGCTGGTGTTCTACGCGA
Source organism: Streptomyces sp. NPDC005303 (assembly GCF_040607335.1). NCBI lineage: Bacteria > Bacillati > Actinomycetota > Actinomycetes > Kitasatosporales > Streptomycetaceae > Streptomyces > Streptomyces sp. NPDC005303. Next base: position 6,555 of record NZ_JBEXGM010000027.1, read on the forward strand.
GCCAGCAGGGCTACTGACCCTCCCAGGGAAGGTCCATGCTTCAAACACCGAGCGGCGGTGCCGGACACGGCACCGCCGCCACGGACAGTGGGCTGATGAGCATCGGCACAGTGCTGAACGTGCTGCGCGACGAGTTTCCCGAGGTCACGATCTCCAAGATCCGTTTCCTGGAGTCCGAGGGACTCATCGAGCCGCAGCGGACGCCTTCCGGGTACCGAAAGTTCAGCAACCGGGACGTCGAGCGCCTCGGCCACGTCCTGAGAATGCAGCGGGACCACTATCTGCCGCTCAAGGTGATCCGGGAGCACCTGGACGCCATGGAGCGGGGCGAGGCCGTCGCGCTGCCCACGGTGGGCCGCCAGCGGGACGGAGAAACGGTCCTGGAGGTCTCCGAAGGCCCACCCGCGGCCCGGATCGGCCGGGCCGAGCTGCTGGCCGCCGCCGAGATCGGCGAGTCGGACCTGACGGAGTGGGAGTCGTACGGGCTCATCACGCCGCTGCCGGACGGGGCCTACGACGCCGAGGCGGTGACCGTGGCCGCGCTCGTCGTGGAGCTCGGGCGGTTCGGGATCGAGCCGCGCCATCTGCGGGCGATGAAGGCGGCCGCCGACCGTGAGGCCGGGCTCGTGGACCAGGTGGTGGCCCCGCTCAAGCGCCACCGCAACCCGCAGACCCGCGCACACGCCGAAGCCCGTGCAAAGGAACTCGCGGGGCTCACGGTGAAGCTGCACGCGGCACTTGTGCAGACCGCACTCGGCGTACGCCTGCCCTGAGGGTGCCGGGCACCGGATCGTCACCCGTTTCCTGCCCGACTACCCAAACGTCCCGGGCACGGCCTAGGGTTGCTGTGTGAACGAGCTCGATGTCGTAGGTGTCCGGGTCGAAATGCCCTCCAACCAACCGATCGTGCTCCTGCGTGAAGTGGGAGGCGACCGCTACCTCCCCATCTGGATCGGGCCGGGGGAGGCGACGGCGATCGCCTTCGCGCAGCAGGGCATGGCCCCCGCACGACCGCTGACCCACGACCTGTTCAAGGACGTGCTGGAGGCGGTCGGCCAGGAGCTCACCGAAGTGCGCATCACGGACCTGCGTGAGGGCGTCTTCTACGCGGAGCTGGTGTTCGCCAGCGGCGTCGAGGTGAGCGCGCGGCCGTCCGACGCCATAGCGCTGGCCCTGCGCACCGGGACGCCGATCTACGGCAGTGACGGGGTGCTCGACGACGCCGGTATCGCGATCCCGGACGAGCAGGAGGACGAAGTGGAGAAGTTCCGCGAGTTCCTCGACCAGATCTCCCCCGAGGACTTCGGCACCAGCAGCCAGTGAGGCAGCGGCGGCCGATCCGGCGGATCAGCGGTCCGTGACGGGTCGGCCGTGTCCGGTCGACACCAAAATGCTGGCATTTGCCACCGGCGCGTGAGAGCGTCCTGCGGCCCGTTCGGAGCGCATTCGGCTAGCCTTTCCCCGCGGTGGGGTACGGCAAACCACTCTTAGGGTGATTATCACTCGGCGTGCCGAGTGTGGCGATCGTTGACGCACCCCTGGTGACTGCCTACCGTCGAGAAGGCAGGTCAAGGACGGAGGTCGGCGTGAGAAGCAGCGGCGACGGTACGGCTGGGGGTGCCCCCGGACGGACTCTCGGGGCAAGCGGTCCGTACCCGCTTCACGGCAGCGCGGCCGATCACGCTCCGCAGCGACCGACGGCCGTGCCGAGCAGCGGAGGGGCGACGTCCATGGCGTCCGAGCAGATCGGCTATCGCGGTCCTACGGCGTGCGCGGCGGCCGGTATCACCTACCGGCAACTCGACTACTGGGCGCGCACCGGGCTCGTGGAGCCGAGCGTGCGGCCCGCCCATGGGTCGGGGACGCAGCGGCTCTACAGCTTCCGGGACGTCGTCGTCCTCAAGATCGTCAAGCGGTTCCTCGACACCGGCGTGTCCCTGCAGAACATCCGCACCACCGTCCAGCACCTGCGGGAGCGAGGGTTCCAGGACCTGGAGCGCATGACCCTCATGAGCGACGGGGCCACGGTCTACGAGTGCACCTCGCCCGACGAGGTCCACGCGCTGCTCCAGGGCGGCCAGGGCGTCTTCGGGATCGCCGTGGGTGTCGTGTGGCGGGATGTCGAGAGCGCCCTGTCGCAGCTGCACGGGGAGCGCATCGACACGGGGGAGACGCTCATCGGGCACAACCCCGCGGACGAGCTGGCCAGGCGCCGCAACCGGGCGGTCTGAGGCCTGCCCGCCGTCTGCGGCGGGGCATTGTCAGTGGCGTAGGGCAGCATCGGACATGTGAGAAAAGCGCCCACGATCCTGCATCTCGACATGGATGCCTTCTACGCCTCGGCGGAGCAGGCGTCCAAGCCGAGTCTGCGCGGGAAGGCCGTCGTCGTGGGCGGGCTGGGGCCGCGGGGAGTGGTGGCCACCGCGTCCTACGAGGCCCGGGTGTTCGGGGTGCACTCGGCGATGCCGACGGCCCAGGCGAGACGGCTCGCGCCGAACGCCGCGTATCTCGTGCCGCGTTTCGGGTTCTACAAGGCGATCAGCGAGCAGGTGATGGGGCTGCTGCGGGAGTTGTCGCCGCTGGTGGAGCCACTGAGCCTGGACGAGGCGTTCGTGGATCTGGAGGCCGGGGGAGCGGCCTGGGACGAGGCGTCCGCGCGACTGGTCGGCGCGAAGCTGCGGGCCGACATACGGGCCGGCACGGGGCTCACGGGGTCGGTGGGGCTGGCGGCCTCCAAGATGCTCGCGAAGATCGCCTCCGAGCAGGCCAAGCCGGACGGGCTGGTGGTGATCGAGCCGGGCACGGAGCGGGCGATGCTCGGGCCGATGTCGGTGCGGACCCTGCCGGGGGTGGGGCCGGCGACGGGGGACCATCTGCGGCGGGCCGGGATCCATACCGTCGACGAGATCGTCGAGGCCGGGGAGGACGAGCTCGTACGGCTGCTCGGGAAGGCGCACGGGCACGGGCTGTACGCCATGGCGCTGGCGCGGGACGAGCGGGCCGTGGTGGCGGAGCGGGAGGCGAAGTCGGTGTCGGTGGAGGACACCTACGACGTGGACATCCACGACCGGGTTCGGGTCGGGCTCGAGGTGCAGCGGTTGGCGGACCGGTGTGTGCGGAGGCTGCGGGAGGCCGGGCTGTCGGGGCGGACCATAGTGCTGAAGGTGCGGCGGTACGACTTCTCGACGCTGACGCGGTCCGAGACCTTGCGGGGGCCCACGGATGATCCCGCGGTGGTGCGGGAGGCCGCCCTGCGGTTGCTGGAGGGCGTGGACTCGACGGGGGGTGTGCGGTTGCTGGGAGTGGGGGTCTCCGGGCTTGCCGACTTCACTCAGGAGGATCTGTTCGCTCAGGCCGCAGGGAAGATCGTGGACCACGCTGCCGAGGAGGTGGCTGACGACGTCCCTGCTGAGTCGCGGGACGTGGTGGTCGAGCGGCGGTGGGTCGCCGGGCATGACGTGCGGCATGCCGAGTACGGGCACGGGTGGGTGCAGGGGAGCGGGCTGGGGCGGGTGACTGTGCGGTTCGAGACGCCGGGTTCGGAGCCGGGGCGGGTGCGGACGTTTCTTGTCGATGATCCCGCGCTGGAGTCGGCTGAGCCGTTGCCGTTGGTCGAGGTGCTGGGTTCCGGGCCGCACCGCCCGTGACGGGTTCTTTCTCGGGCGTGGGTGGCCCTTGTGGGAGTTGAGCGCCGTCGGCGGTCGGCGGGGCTGTGGTGGGTGGGGGTTGTGGCGGGGGTGGGGGTGACTGGAGGCCGTGCAGAGCTCTTGTCGTTGGGGTCCTGGAGGGGGCGCGGAGCACGTGTCGAGGCGCGGGTGGGGTCGACGAGGCGTGTAGCGGGTCTGCCGGGGCTGGGCGGGGCGGCGAGTCGTGTGGATCGTCCGGTGAGGCGGGGGCAGGGGACGGTGGGGCATTTAGGGCGGGTGGTGGGATGGGGCGAGGATCTGCTGGGCTGCACGGCGTTCCGGCAGGGCTGGCGCCGGGGCGATGGGCCTTGCGTCTCGTTGGGCTGAGGGCCGTGGGGTGACGCGCCGCGTGCCTGGGGCTCACGGTCGACGCCGAGTGCGCCGGCGTGGGCCGTCGTGCCGCCACCCGCACCTGGGGCGCGGTGGGGCGGGATGTGGACCGGGTGGTCGGCTTCGCTTTGCTATGGGGCCGTCGCGGCGTCGGTGTGGGCGGTCAGGTTTCGGCGTCTTTCGCGTCTGCCGGTTTACCGAAGTCCCGGTCCGGGGTGGGGGCGGGGTGTTGGCTGGGTGGTGGGCTTCCGGTTGTTGCGGGGGTGTTCGGTGCGTCGGCGTGGGCGGTCAGGGTTTGCTGTTTGTCGTGCCTGCTGGTTTGCCTAGGTCCTGGTTCGGGGTGGGGTGGGTCGGGTGGTCGGCTTCGGCTTTGCTATGGGGCCGTAGCGGTGTTGGCGTGGGCGGTCAGGATTCGGTGTCTGTCGTGCCTGCCAGTTTGCCGAAGTCGCGGTCCGGGGGTGCTGCTGGTGTGGACACGTGGAGGCCGTAGTGGTGGTAGAGCTGGAGTTCCTGGTCGGGGGAGAGGTGGCGGCCGACGCCGAAGTCGGGGGCCTCCTTGATGAGGGTGCGGTCGAAGGGGACGTGCAGGGTGCCGTCGACCAGTTCGCTCGGCTCCAGGGGGACGAAGGCGTCCCGGGAGAAGAGGCCGGTGCGTATGGCAGCCCATTCCGGCACGCCGGTCGCGTCGTCGAGGTAGACCTCGTCGATGGTGCCGATCTTGGTGCCGTTGCGGTCGAACGCCTTGCGGCCGATCAGGTTGCGCGGATCGATGTCGGTCTGCACGTGCCCTCCACTTGGTCGCAACTCATCCGAAGCGGTCGTAAGCACTACGAAAGAGCACATCGGGGTGTGCGGCCACTCGAAGACCCGTGCGGTGACCTCGCTGGTAGGCTTGCGAACGGCTGCTGACCCCGCGCGGGAGAGTCCTCCAGACACCATCGGAGGCGCCGAAGGAGCAAATCCTCCCCGGAATCTCTCAGGCTCACGTACCGCACGGACGAGGTCACTCTGGAAAGCAGGGCGGGTGTCGACGGCTTCCGCTCTCACCGACGGTGAAAGCCGGCGGCCTTCGGGCGGCCGGTGAAGCTCTCAGGTTGAGATGACAGAGGGGGAGGCCGCCGGGGTACCCGCGCCGGGGTACCCCTCGAAGGTCGTGTCAGACCAGGAGGCCTCCGCAATGACCGCCCATCGCATTCCGCTCTCCGAGCTCGAACAGGGGATTCCCTTCGAGCAGCGTCACATCGGCCCTGATCACGAGGCTCGGGCCAAGATGCTCGCGCAGGTCGGCTACGGCTCGCTGGACGAGCTCACGGCCGCCGCCGTGCCTGATGTGATCAAGAACGCCGATGCGCTGGAACTGCCCGGCGCGCGCACCGAGGCCGAGGTGCTGGCCGAGCTGCGGTCGCTGGCCGACCGGAACCAGGTGCTCGACTCCATGATCGGGCTCGGGTACTACGGCACCTTCACCCCGCCCGTCATCCTGCGCAACGTCATGGAGAACCCGGCCTGGTACACGGCCTACACGCCGTACCAGCCGGAGATCTCCCAGGGACGCCTCGAGGCTCTGCTCAACTTCCAGACCATGGTCGCCGACCTCACCGGGCTGCCGACCTCCGGCGCCTCGCTGCTCGACGAGGGGACCGCGGCGGCCGAGGCCATGGCGCTGTCCCGCCGCATGGGGAAGAACAAGAAGGGGCTCTTCCTCGTCGACGCCGACGTGCTGCCCCAGACCATCGCCGTGATCGAGACCCGTGCCGAGCCGACCGGCCTTGAGGTCGTGGTCGCCGACCTCAGCGACGGGATCCCGGCCGAGGTCGCCGGGCGTGAGATCAACGGGGTGCTCGTCCAGTACCCGGGCGCCTCCGGTGTCGTACGGGACATCAAGCCGCTCATCGACCAGGCTCACGAGCTCGGCGCGCTCGTGACCGTCGCCGCCGACCTGCTCGCGCTGACCCTGCTGAAGTCGCCGGGCGAGCTCGGGGCGGACATCGCGGTCGGGACCACGCAGCGGTTCGGTGTGCCGATGGGCTTCGGTGGACCGCACGCCGGCTACATGGCCGTGCAGGAGAAGTTCGCCCGCAGCCTGCCCGGGCGGCTCGTGGGTGTGTCCGTGGACGCCGACGGCAACAAGGCCTACCGGCTCGCGCTCCAGACCCGTGAGCAGCACATCCGCCGGGAGAAGGCGACCAGCAACATCTGCACCGCGCAGGTGCTGCTCGCGGTCATGGCCGGGATGTACGCCGTCTACCACGGGCCCGAGGGGCTCAAGGGCATCGCGCGGCGGACGCACCGGTACGCGAACATCCTCGCCGAGGGGCTGACGGCCGGTGGGGTCGAGGTCGTGCACGGGTCCTACTTCGACACGCTGACCGTGCGGGTGCCCGCGAAGGCCGCCGAGATCGTCTCCGCGGCGCGCCGGAACGGCGTCAACCTGCACCTCGTCGACGCCGACCACGTGTCCGTCGCGTGCGACGAGACCACCGCGCGGGCCCAGGTGGGTGCCGTGTGGAACGCCTTCGGGGTCGAGGCCGACATCGAGGCGCTGGACGCGGCCACCGAGGAGGCGCTGCCGGACGCGCTGCTGCGCGGCGACGACTTCCTGACCCACCCCGTCTTCCACCAGCACCGCTCCGAGACCGCGATGCTGCGCTACCTGCGCAGGCTCGCCGACCGTGACTACGCGCTCGACCGCGGCATGATCCCGCTGGGCTCCTGCACCATGAAGCTCAACGCGACCACGGAGATGGAGCCGGTCACCTGGCCCGAGTTCGGGCAGCTGCACCCCTTCGCTCCCGCCGAGCAGGCGCAGGGCTATCTGACGTTGATCCAGGAGCTGGAGGAGCGGCTCGCCGAGGTCACCGGGTACGACAAGGTGTCGCTGCAGCCCAACGCCGGTTCGCAGGGCGAGCTGGCCGGGCTGCTCGCCGTACGCGGGTATCACCGGGCCAACGGTGACGAGCAGCGGACCGTGTGTCTGATCCCGTCGTCCGCGCACGGGACCAACGCCGCCAGCGCCGTGATGGCGGGCATGAAGGTCGTCGTCGTGAAGACCGCCGGGGACGGCGAGATCGACGTCGAGGACCTGCGGGCGAAGATCGAGCAGTACCGCGACGAGCTGTCCGTGCTGATGATCACCTACCCTTCGACGCACGGAGTGTTCGAGGAGCACGTCGCCGACATCTGCGCGCAGGTGCACGAGGCCGGCGGGCAGGTGTACGTCGACGGGGCCAACCTCAACGCGCTGGTGGGGCTGGCCAAGCCGGGGCACTTCGGCGGTGACGTCTCGCACCTGAACCTGCACAAGACCTTCTGCATCCCGCACGGCGGCGGTGGCCCCGGCGTCGGTCCGGTCGGCGTACGGGCGCACCTGGCGCCGTATCTGCCGAACCATCCGATGCAGCCCGCGGCGGGCCCGGAGACGGGCGTCGGGCCGATCTCGGCCGCGCCCTGGGGTTCCGCGGGGATACTGCCCATCTCGTGGGCGTACGTCCGGCTCATGGGCGGTGAGGGGCTCAAGCGGGCCACGCAGGTGGCCGTGCTCTCCGCCAACTACATCGCCAAGTGCCTGGAGCCGCACTACCCCGTGCTCTACACCGGCCCCGGCGGGCTGGTCGCGCACGAGTGCATCATCGATCTGCGTCCGCTGACCAAGGCGACCGGGGTGAGCGTCGACGACGTGGCCAAGCGGCTCATCGACTACGGCTTCCACGCGCCGACCATGTCGTTCCCGGTGGCCGGGACGCTGATGATCGAGCCGACCGAGTCCGAGGACCTCACAGAACTCGACCGGTTCTGCGACGCGATGATCGCCATGCGCGGGGAGATCGAGAAGGTCGGTTCCGGGGAGTGGGACGCCGACGACAACCCGCTGCGGAACGCTCCGCACACCGCCGGTGCGCTGGGCGGCGCGTGGGAGCACGCGTACACCCGGGAGGAGGCCGTGTTCCCGGCCGGGGTGTCGGTCGCGGACAAGTACTGGCCGCCGGTGCGGCGGATCGACCAGGCGTTCGGCGACCGGAACCTGGTGTGCTCGTGCCCGCCCTTGGACGCGTACGAGGACTGATACGAGGACTGACCAGAGGTGATGAGGGCCCCGTTTCGGCGGGGCCCTTTCCTTTGCGTCTTCCTTTGCGTCGCGCCGGGCCTACTCCTTCCCCAGTGACACCTCGGTCGACTTGATGAGGGCGACCACGGGAGTGCCGACGGCCAGGGCGAGGTCGGTCGCGGCGTCCGCGGTGATCGCGAAGGTGAGCTCGCCCCCCTCGACGGCGATCTTGACGGTGGCCATGGCGGCGCCGGCCGCCACAGCGGTGACCGTGCCCGGGAGCTGGTTGCGGATGGATACGCCCTGGACCCGGGCGGTGGCGAGGGAGACTTCCGTCGACTTCACCAGGGCACGGACGGAGGAGCCCTGGGTGAGGCCGAGTTCCTCCACGGCATCGAGGGTGATCGCGGCCGTGAGGTCCTGACCGCCGTCGAGGCGGATCCTGACCGTCGCCATGGCCTCGCCCGGGGTGACGGTGGCGACGGTGCCGGGGAGCTGGTTGCGGATGCTCAGGGTCATGGGCATCAACTTAGAGGCGAATGCGCCTCATGTCGGGTATGCGCGGGTCAGCCGGTGTGGACGCGGGGGCGGCGGGCGCGGTCGGGTTCCGCCTCACGGAGGACCTCTCGGGTGACGGGGGCGACCTCGCCCTGCCCGAAGAGGAAGAAGCGCAGGAAGTTGTGGAAAGGGTTGCCCTCGGTCCACTCGAAGTAGATGTGGGGGGTGCAGCCGGTGATGTCGCGGACATGCAGGAGGAGGGCGGCCAGGGCGTTCGGAATGGAGGACGACTCCAGGGTCAGGACGCGGTAGCGGCCGTGCAGGACTTCGCCGCGGACGGTGAGGCCGGCCTCGAACTCGGAGGGGTCCAGGACGGTGACCTCGACGAAGACGAAGTCCTCGCCGGGGATGTCGTTGTCGGCGCGGATCTGTTCGATCTTCTCGCGGTACTCGGCCTTGTCGCGGCTGTCGGGTTCGTTGGCGATGAAGCGGATCTTGCGGCTGGCGATGTCCCGGATGAAACGTTCCGCCATGTCGTCCAGCTGCACGCTGGTCACGCGCAGCTCGAAGGCACGGGCCAGCCGGGAGAGCAGGGAGACCAGGATGATGCCCGCGATGAAGCAGGCGCCGATCTTGACGCCGTCGGGGCGCTCGATGACGTTCGCGACGGTGACGTAGAGGAAGACCGCCGAGATGACCGCGAAGCCGATCGTCCAGCCCCGCTGGCCGGCCTTGCGGGCCGCGATGGTCACCGCGATCGCGGCGGAGCTGATGAGGACGAGGACGCCGGTGGCGTAGGCACCGCCCTGGGCGTCGACGTCGGCGTTGAAGATCCAGGTGACCAGGAAGCCGATGAGCGTGAAGACGATGACCATGGGGCGCACGGCGCGGGCCCAGTGCGGGGCCATGCCGTAGCGGGGCAGGTAGCGGGGCATCAGGTTGAGCAGGCCGGCCATCGCGGAGGCGCCCGCGAACCACAGGATGGCGATGGTCGAGATGTCGTAGACCGTGCCGAAGACGCCACCCAGGTAGTTGTGCGCCAGGTAGGCGAGCGCGCGGCCGTTGGCCGGGCCACCCGACTCGAAGTCCTTCTCCGGGATCAGGAGGGTGGTGATGAAGCTGGTGGCGATCAGGAAGACGCTCATGATCAGGGCGGCGGTGGTGAGCAGCTTCTTGGTGTCGCGGATCCGGCCGGCGGGACGCTCCTCGGTGTCACCGGGGTCGCCCTTGACGTGCGGCATGACGGCGACGCCCGTCTCGAAGCCGGACAGGCCGAGCGCGAGCTTGGGGAAGACCAGCAGCGCCACGCCGACCATGGCGAAGACGTTGCCGTGCTCGGCGGTCAGGGCGTTGGACCAGTCGGTGACGACATGCCCCGCGGTGGCGACGTGCCACAGTCCGACGATCACCACGACCACGTTGAGGGCGAGGTAGACGCCGACCAGGGCGACCGCGACGCCGACGGCCTCCAGGAAGCCCTTGAGGAAGACCGCGCCGAGCAGGGCGACCAGGACGAGGGTGATCAGCATCTGCTGGTTGTGCAGGGTGCTGGTGAGGTGGGGGTTCTCGACCAGATGGGTGGAGGCGTCGGCGGCGGAGAGGGTGATGGTGATGAGGAAGTCGGTGGCGGCGAAGCCGAGGAGGGTCAGGACGAAGAGTTTGCCCTGCCAGAAGGACAGGAGGCGTTCCAGCATGGCGATGGAACCCTCGCCGTGGGGGCTCTCCTCGGCCACGCGACGGTAGACGGGCAGCGCGCCGACCAGGGTGACGAGGACGAGGACGATGGTGGCGACGGGGGAGAGCAGGCCCGCCGCCAGTGCGGCGATGCCGGGCTGGTAGCCGAGGGTGGAGAAGTAGTCGACGCCGGTCAGGCACATCACCCGGTACCAGCGCTGGCCCTGGTGCGGCGGCTCGGGTTCGGCGTGCGGGCCCGTGTGGCCGCCGCCCTTGCCCATGTCCGACAGGCCCTCCAGCATCCAGGAGCGCAGACGACTCGGGGGAGGGTGCTCGGTGACGGCCATCGGGGGGTGCTCCTAGGTGCGGCTCAGCTCGGATCCGGCCACCTGGGCGGCGGCGGGATCAGCGTAAGCGGAGAGTGACGCTCGGGCCTGCGGATGGCGGGCGCGGGGGCGTCAAACTTCCGTTAAGACTCGGCCTGCGGCACGTCAGAGGGGCATACGGGCCCGTCGGGGGGTCGCTCTCTGCGTTCGATGTGCGGGGGTCGGCCGATCGGGGCGGACACGCAGCGTCATCTCGCGAGAAGGGCATCTCCGGGTCGTGGTCGCGCAGTTGGGGAAGGGGCCGGTGCTGCGTGCGGTCCCGGAGAGGGTCGAACACCCAGAGGCAGGGGAACGATGTCATCGGAGCGCTGTTCCGTCCGGCTCCGCACGCGCGTGCTCCTGCGGGGCGTGCCGTCGGCGGTGCTGTCCCACCTCTCCGCCTCGAGCCCTACGGCGTCCGGGTAGACCCGAGCCGAGCCTGCTGTGGAATCTCCGCGCCGACTGCTTCGTAATGTTCGCCGGTACCACCGAATGTTTCGTCATTTCGGAGGGTTAAGCGGCCGCGGAGACGCGGTTGCTCGGTCATCGGAGGTTACCCCCGTCTCCGGTGCGCTGGGGCTCGATCCGGACCGGATCACCGGGCCGGTGCGCGAGTGCCGTGAGACGCCCGCGCCTCGACGTCCTCCCGCCGAAGGGAGAGCCGAAAGGGGTGCCCGGATCGGTACCGCAGGGCGAGCGTGAGCACCGCAAGTGGTCCCCGCTCCCCGAAGCGGGCCCCTCCGGGGCCGGTTGGCTGTTTAATCCGCGAACATTCCCCATGCACAGGGGGTTGCCACCGTTTAGTAGCTGTCTCTAGGGTGCGGCAGCAGCGAAGCTTTCTGGATCTCTTCCGAAACTTTCGAACCGCAGGACGGACAAGGACGGCTCCGTCCCGTACCCAAGGAGCGCATCATGGGCGACCCGGCACTGTCCCGCCGTGGCTTTCTGGCGGCGTCCGCCGCGGCCGGTCTGGGCATGACGGCACTGACCGGCTGTGGCGGCGACTCGGACGGAGGATCGTCCGACGGGAAGACCACGGTGGAGTGGTGGAACATCTCCACCACGGAGCCGGCGAAGAGTGTCTGGGCGAGCCTCGCCAAGAAGTACGAGGCACAGAACCCCAAGGTCAAGATAAAGATCGTTCAGCTGGAGAACGACGCCTACAAGTCGAAGATGACGGCGTTGACCGCCTCGGGGAAGCTCCCCGACATCTTCCACACCTGGGGCGGCGGCGTTCTCAAGCAGCAGGTCGACGCGGGGCTCGTCGAGGATCTGACCGACCGGACCAAGCCGTGGGCCGACGGTCTGCTGAAGGTCACCAAGGAGCCGTACATCCTCGACGACAAGGTCTACGGCATTCCGTTCGACATGGGCATGATCGGCTTCTGGTACAACAAGAAGCTCTTCAAGCAGGCCGGTGTCAGTGAACCCCCCACCACCTGGGGCGGCTTCCTGGAGGCCGTGAGCAAGCTGAAGTCGAAGAACATCACGCCCATCGCCCTCGCCGGCAAGGAGAAGTGGCCCGGCATGTACTACTGGGCCTACCTCGCGATGCGCACCGCGGGCATCGACGCCCTGCAGAAGGCCAGCGAGGACAAGGACTTCACCGCCGCCGGGTTCGTCGAGGCCGGCCGCCACCTCAAGGAACTCGTGGACCTCCAGCCCTTCCAGAAGGGCTTCCTCAACGCCGCCTACTCCACCCCCACCGGCCAGGCGGCCGCCGTCGGCAACGGCAAGGCGGCCATGGAGCTCATGGGCCAGTGGGCCCCGTCCGTGGAGGCCGACAGCGGCAAGGGCCTCGGAAACGACCTGGGCTTCTTCCCGTTCCCCGCGGTCGAGGGCGGCAAGGGCGCCATCACCGAGGTGTTCGGAGGCGGCGGCGGACACGCCCTGCGCCGGGGCGCCCCACAGGAGGCCGTCGACTTCCTGAAGTTCTTCGCCTCCGAGGCCACCGAACTGGAACTGGTCAAGAAGACCAGCGTCCTTCCCGTGCTCCCGAACGCGGAGAAGGCCATGACCGACCCCAACCTCAAGCTCGTCCAGGCCCAGTTGAAGGCTGCCACCGGCTTCCAGCTGTATCTCGACCAGGCGTACGCCCCCGCCGTCGGCCAGGAGGTCAACGACAGCGTGGCCGCGCTGATCGCCGGCTCCAAGTCCCCCGAGCAGGTGGCCCAGTCGATCACGCAGACCGCGAAGGAAGAGCAGTAGCCCGCGATGACCTCCACGTTCCTCGCAGACAAGCGGAGCGGTCCGGGCACCGATCTCCCGCCCCCGGAACACGTCAGGGCCCGGGGGCGGGGCCGTCGGCGCGTGATGCACTGGCTCACCGCGGTCGGCTTCCAACTGCCCGCCCTGGTGCTGTTCATCGGCATGGTCCTGCTGCCGATGCTGTTCGCGCTGTACGCCGCCTTCTTCCGGTGGGGCGGCTTCGGCATGCCCTCCGACTACGTCGGCATCGACAACTTCACGGATCTCTTCGACAACCCCGTCTTCCTCGGCGACCTGTGGCGCTGTCTTGTCCTGGTGGGGCTGTCCCTCGCGCTCCAACTGCCCTTCGCGCTCGCCATGGCGGTCCTGCTCAACCAGAAGCTGCGCGGCCGGGCCGTCTACCGGATGCTGTTCTTCGCGCCCTACGTCCTGTCCGAGGCGATCACCGGCGTGCTGTTCAGCATGGTCTTCGCCCCGGACTCCGGACTGGCCGACCACGTCCTCGGGGCGGTGGGTCTCGACGGCGTCGGCGGGCTGTGGTTCGCCGATCCCTCCTACGTCATGGCGACGCTCTTCCTGGTCATGGTGTGGAAGTACTTCGGCTTCCACACCATGCTCTACCTGGCCGGACTCCAGTCCATCCCACGGGAGTTGACCGAGGCGGCGCTCATCGACGGGGCCGGCGCCTGGCAGCGGTTCCGCAGTGTCACCCTGCCGCTGCTCGCGCCCACCCTGCGGATCAGCATCTTCCTGTCCGTCATCGGCTCGATCCAGCTCTTCGACCTGGTGTGGGTGGTCACCCAGGGCGGCCCCGACCACCACTCCGAGACCATGGCCGTGACCATGTTCCAGTACGGCTTCAAGCGCTACCAGGTCGGCTACGCCAGCGCGATCAGCGTGGTCATGTTCGGCATCTGCCTCGTCTTCGCCCTCGCCTACCAGCGGTTCGTGCTCCGCCGCGACCTCGAAGGGGCCACCACGACGATGAGGGGGGACGGCAAGTGACCGCCCGCAAGACCACCGCACGGACCCTGCCCCTGCACGTCATCCTCGTCGCCGTCGGCGCGGTGATGGTCGTACCCCTGGTGTACGCGGTCCTGTCCGGGTTCAAGTCCACCGACGAGCTCTCCAGCAACCCCTTCGGACTGCCGAAGCACTGGCTGACCAGCAACTACACCGACATCCTGACCGGCGGCGACTTCTGGCGGCTGCTCGGCAGCAGCACGCTGATCGCGGTCGGTACGACCGTGCTGGTGGTCGCCGCGTCCGCGCTCGCCGCGTTCTCCTTCGCACGGTTCGCCTTCCGCGGCCGGGAGGCGCTGTTCACGCTCTTCACGATGGGGCTGATGTTCCCCTTCGCGGTGGCGGTGCTCCCGCTGTTCCTGCTGCTGCGCTCACTCGGCCTGCTGGACAACCCGCTGGGCGTGATCCTGCCGCAGGCCGCCTTCGGACTGCCGATGACGATCATCATCCTGCGGGCCTTCTTCCGGGAGATCCCCGGTGAGCTGGAGGAGGCGGCCACCCTCGACGGGTGCAGTTCCTTCGGCTTCTTCTGGCGGGTGCTGCTGCCCATGGCACGGCCCGCACTCGGCACGGTGTCGGTGCTCGCCGTCGTCACCAGCTGGAACAACTTCATGCTGCCGCTGCTGGTGTTCACCGACAACACCTGGTGGACGCTGCCCATCGGGGTGCAGCAGTTCCAGGGCCAGTACTCCGCGGAGTACGCCCGTGTCTTCGCCTATCTGGTCCTGGCGATGGTGCCCGCCCTCGCCTTCTACTCGGTCGCCGAGCGCCAACTCGTCGGCGGCCTCACCGCCGGTGCCACGAAGGGCTGACGGCGGCGCCCCGAAAAGTACGGCTCACCCACCCCGCCCCCGCACGTGAGGAGTCGCCCCATGCGCAAGAACCGTCTCAGACTCGTCGGAGTCCTGGCCGCCGCCCTCGTGGTCACCGGGCTCGGCGCGCCCGCCCAGGCCCACGGCAAGGCGCCCACCCTCGCCGACCTCGCCCAGCGTCACGGCCGCTACTTCGGCAGCGCGACCGACAACCCCGAGCTCGTCGACGAGCCGTACAAGAAGATCCTCGGCAGCGAGTTCGACCAGATCACGCCGGGCAACGGAATGAAGTGGTACGCCACCGAACCCGAGCAGGGGGTCTTCGACTGGACCAACGGCGACGAGATCGTGAACCTCGCCCGCTCGCACCACCAGAAGGTGCGCGGCCACACCCTCGTCTGGCACAGCCAGTTGCCCGACTGGGTCACCTCGCGCGAGTGGACGGCGGACGAGCTGAGGGCCGTACTGAAGAAGCACATCCAGACCGAGGTACGGCACTACCGGGGCAAGGTGTTCGCCTGGGACGTCGTCAACGAGGCCTTCAACGAGGACGGCACCTATCGGGAGACCGTCTTCTACAAGACCCTCGGCCCCGGCTACATCGCGGACGCCCTGCGCTGGGCCCGCCAGGCAGACCCCAAGGTCAAGCTCTACCTCAACGACTACAACATCGAGGGGATCGGGGCGAAGAGCGACGCCTACTACAACCTGGCCAAGCAGCTCAAGGCACAGGGCGTCCCGCTCGACGGCATCGGTCTCCAGACCCATCTGGCGCTCCAGTACGGCTATCCGATCACCCTGGAGGACAACCTCCGCCGCTTCGCCGAGCTGGGCCTCGACACCGCGCTCACCGAGGTCGACATCCGGATGATCCTGCCCGCGACCGAGGAGAAACTGGCACAGCAGGCCCAGTGGTACGCCGACTTGACCGACGCGTGTCTCGCGGTGCGGCGGTGTGTCGGCATCACCATCTGGGACTACACCGACAAGTACTCCTGGATCCCGGCCTTCTTCGAGGGCCAGGGCGCCGCGCTGCCGTGGGACGAGCAGTTCCAGCCGAAGCCGGCGTACTACGCGATCCGTGCGGCGCTGAAGTAGGGGGCGACTGAAGCAGGGAGCAGGGAGCAGGGGAGAGGGGCCTCGGTGGGCGCGGCGGACTTCCGCCGTCCTGCCGGGGCCGCCGGGGCTAGTTCGGGCCTCCGGCGGGCGCCTTTCGGCGACGGCCCGGTCACAGCAGGTTCGGTATTCGTCCTGGCTCGTCAGGCCGTGGCCGGGGGTGCGGTGCTCGACCGCACCACCAGTTCCGTGCCCAGCTCCACGCGTGGTGAGTCCGGGTGTTGGTCGCGGGCCAGTCCGAGGACCGTGCGGACGGCCAGTTTGCCCATGTCGGCGAGGGGTTGGCGGATGGTCGTCAGTGGTGGGGCCGACCAGCGGACTTCCGGAAGGTCGTCGAAACCCACCAGGCTCATGTCCTCCGGCACCCGCAGGCCACGCCGCCTCAGCGCCTCGATCGCGCCGAGGGCCATCTGGTCGCTGGCCGCGAACACGGCGGTCGGCGGCTCGGGCAGGCCGAGGAGTTTCTCGCAGCCCGCGAAGCCGGACTCCGGACGGAAGTCACCGGGGACGACCAGCGCCTCGTCGAAGCCGAGACCGGCGCCCTCCAGAGCTGCTCGGTAGCCGTCGAGGCGGGCACGTGAGCACAGCAGCCGGGCCGGCCCGGCGATCAGGCCGATCCTGCGATGCCCGAGGGACAGCAGGTGTTCGGTGGCCGCGAGCCCTCCCGACCAGTTGGCGGCGCCGATGGTGGGGGCGTCCAGCGCCGGGGAGCCGGCCGGGTCGACGACCACCAACGGGACGCCGAGCACGCGCAGTTCGTCGTGGAGGAGGGTGTCCAGCGCCGAGGTGACCAGGATGACGCCGTCGGAGGCGCGGGCGCGCAGATTGCGCATCCACTCGCGGGCGTCGCCGGAGCGGCCGTGGATCGCGGAGACCACGGTGCCGACACCCTCCGCGTGCGCGACCTCCTCGACTCCCCGGATGATCTCCACCGCCCAGGGGCTGTCGAGATCGTTGAAGACGAGGTCGAGCAGGGAGGCGCGGGTGCCGGGGGCCGCGGGGCGCTTGCGGTAGCCGTACCGCTGGAGCAGTTCCTCGACCCGGGCGCGTGTGTGCGGGGACACGTCCGACCGGCCGTTGACCACCCGGGACACCGTCGGCACCGAGACGCCGGCCTGCCGGGCGATCTCCGTGATGGTGACTCTGCCCCGGGGCCCGGCGTCGGCCTCGCGTGCTGTCACTTGCCCACCTCCACGTCGGAGCCTCGAACGCATCGAGCTTCGAAAGCGTCGAGCCACGTAAACGTCGAGCCACGTAAACGTCGAGCCACGTAAACGTCGAGCTCGAAACTTCCAGGAGTCTTCCGGAAAACCAGCCCCATACACAAGGCATCACAGCGAGTGATCGCCCACAGACATGCGTCGGGGCCGGTGCGCAGACGATCGCTGCGAGCCGGCCCCTCAAAGTTTCCAGGCGATTCGACGGCCGCCCGGACGTGCTCAGGCGGCCGTGGCCGCCGCGAGCGGGCGGTGCGGGGCGATGACCCGACCGTCGGGCAGGAGCTCACCGGTGTCCTCGAAGAGCAGAACGCCGTTGCACAGCAGGCTCCAGCCCTGTTCCGGGTGGTGCGCCACGAGGCGGGCGGATTCCCGGTCGGCGGAGTCGGCGGTGGGACACGGTGGCTGGTGCTGGCACATTGGTGGGATCTTTCGCTGTGTTGTGGTCATGACGTCCCCCGTTGCGATAACTCAGTCCGAACCCAGTGTTGCCCCACGGGCGCCAATCCGCAGGGATTTCGCATCACCACTTCTTCACAGGTTGGAGACGCGTCACCCGGCCGGACGGTTCATCTCAACTGCACTGTCCCTTCGGGTGGTTCGAGGTGACCGAATAGGGCTAGTCCACCCGGGGTCAACCCCGCACCCGGCTCGTCCGAGCAATTGAGCGCTCGTACGAGCAAATGCTTTCCGTGTGATCCCTGCGGGATTTCCTACGACCCTAATGACACCCGAACACAGTCGTACCCCGCTACCCGGAATTCGGGGCGGGGTACGAAGGGGCTGGGCGAGGGTTCAGGCGGGCGAGCCGAGCAGCGGGGCCGGAGTCACCCGATGGGTCAGCACCGGGAGCAGTTCGGCGGCCCGGTGCGGGCGGTGGGCGGCGATGCCCGGCGGGGCAGGTGCCAGCGGGACGAGCAGGTCGGTGGCGGCGAGCTCGCCCGTGCCGGCGTCCGCCGCGCAGTCGCCGTGCAGCCACAGCGCGAGCATGTACAGGCCCGGGATCGACAGCAGGCGTGGTTGGTAGGGCTGCTGCATCACCTCGGCCTGGCGCAGCGCGCGCTCGGTGGACGCGATGTAGGGGCCCTCGAAGAAGTGCGAGAACGCCCAGCCGTCCGGGGTGAGCATGGTCTCGGCGGCGGCCACCGAGCGCTCGCCGCAGCGGATCAGGAAACGCCACCCGGTCAGCCTCGTGGTGGTGCCGTCCAGGACGTGCACGGGCAGCGGCAGCTCGGGTGTGACGGGTCCCTGGGCGAGCAACAGGGAAGGGGTCCGGGCCTCGCGGACCGCGGTGGGCGAGGCGAGTGCGGTGAGGACGGAGCGAAGTGCTGGTGCGGGAGCCGGAGGGACATGCAGCGGCATGGTGGGTCGCCTCTCATTCGACAGGCACAGTGGCGCGAGGGGGCGGGGCGGACGACGCTGTCAGCTCACGGGGTCAGAGAGGCGGGGGCCGGGGTCCGGTGACGCAGGTGCGGGTGAGGACCGTCGTACGTCACCTGACGGCAGGATCCAGGACCGCGGGTGCCAACCCTCTGCCTTGTTCGCGGAGTTTATACGACATATGTTCACGCGATGTTTCGGCTAGCCGTTTCCCGCGCACCGGGCAAGGGGCCATTCGGTCGGCGATACGCGGGAATCATCCCGATACCGTGACTACTTCGAGGCGGTGACCTCGGGGAATGCCCCGGAAGCGGTCGGCCAATTCTCGTCGGCGTTTTTCACGAGTTCTTCGGGGCACTCGAAACTGCTGACAGCCGCATGCCGAGTGAATGTGCCACCGGTCACATCCGACAGCGTAGCGGGCTCGGGGCCGCCGCGGGACGTTATCGATCGTTCCGGCTGGGCATCATCCCATCTGAATCATGACGCAGCGAGGAGGGACCCTTCGATGGGGGAGAAGGTCGTGGCAGGCCAGTTCGACCTGTCCGATCGCCAGCGCTACCGCGACAAGCTCCGAACGTGCCTGACGGGGCTGGAGCGGCTTCTGGCGGAGCGGCGGTTCGATCGCCCCAAGAACCTGATGGGGCTGGAGATCGAATTGAATCTGGTCGGCACCGACGGTATGCCGAGGATGTTGAATGGAGAGGTCCTCGAACGCATCGCAAGCCGAGATTTCCAAACAGAACTCGCCATGTTCAACCTGGAAGTCAACATAGCCCCACATCGGCTCGGCGGCAGGGTATTCGACCGGCTCGCGGAGGAACTCCGTACCTCGCTGGCGTATGCCGACCGTAAAGCGGGCGAGCTCGACGCGGGGATCGTGATGATCGGCATTCTGCCGACCCTCGACCGGGACGACCTGATCTCCTCCAACCTCTCCGACGTCGACCGCTACACCCTGCTCAACGATCAGATCGTGGCCGCGCGCGGCGAGGACTTCGTCCTCGACATCGACGGGGTGGAGCGTCTCACCTGCACCTCGAAGTCCATCGCCCCCGAGGCCGCGTGCACCTCCGTACAGCTGCACCTTCAGGTCACCCCGGGTCGCTTCGCCGATGTGTGGAACGCCGCGCAGGCGGTGGCCGGGGTGCAGATAGCCGTCGGCGCCAACTCGCCCTTCCTGTTCGGCCGTGAGCTGTGGCGCGAGTCCCGGCCGCCGCTCTTCCAGCAGTCCACGGACACGCGTCCGCCGGAACTCCAGGCGCAGGGCGTGCGGCCGCGCACCTGGTTCGGGGAGCGGTGGATCTCCTCGGCGTACGACCTGTTCGAGGAGAACCTGCGCTACTTCCCGGCCCTCCTGCCGATCTGCGACGACGAGGACCCGCTGAAGGTGCTCGACGAGGGCGGGGTGCCCTCGCTCGCCGAACTCGTCCTGCACAACGGCACGGTGTACCGCTGGAACCGGCCCGTCTACGACATCGCCGACGGTGTCCCGCACCTGCGCGTCGAGAACCGCGTGCTGCCCGCCGGCCCCACCATCACGGACGTCATCGCCAACGCGGCCTTCTACTACGGCCTCGTCCGTGCCCTCGCCGAGGAGTCGCGGCCGGTGTGGACCCGGATGCCCTTCGAGGCGGCCGCGGCCAACTTCGACGCCGCCTGCCGGCACGGCATCGACGCGCGCATGACCTGGCCCCGGCGCGGACGGTACGGCGGCACGGTCGAGGTCGACGCGGTGAGCCTCGTACGTGACGAACTGCTGCCGCTGGCCGAGACGGGACTCGCGGCCTGGGGCGTCGAGCCCGCCGACCGGGACCAGTATCTCGGGGTGATCGAGGAGCGGTGCCGGCGCCGCGTCAACGGGGCGTCCTGGCAGGCGGCGACCTTCCACCGGGCCCTGGAAACGGGACTGTCGCGGGAGGCGGCGCTGGCCGCCACGACGCGGCGGTACGGCGAGCTGATGCGCCAGGGCGAGCCGGTGCACACCTGGCCGGTCGGGCTGCCGGAGCCGGTGCGGCTGGGATGAGGGCCCCCGCCGAGCGCGGGATCAGCCGCTGCCGCCCTTGGCCCCCGCGGCCACGATCGCCTTCAGGATCACCGTGTGGATCTGGGCGGGGTCGTTGACCTGCTGGCCGGAGCCACCGGTGGCCTCGGCGAGCTGCTGGGCCTCGGCGCGGTCGGCGTCGGGACCCACCGCGATCACGATCAGCGGGACCGGGCGTGCCGGGCTGGACAGTTTCTCCAGTTCGGAGATCAAGGCCCCGCGGGAGATGCTGCCGGGGTCCTGGTTGACGCCGTCGGTCAGCACCACCAGCGCGTTGAACTTTCCCTCCGCGTAGGAGGACGTCGCCGCCTTGTACGCGGCGAGCGTGGTGTCGTACAGCCCCGTCGCGCCGCCCGGCACCGGCTCCAGGCCGCCGAAGGCCGCCGACAGCCGCTCGCGCTGGCTCGTGCCCGCGGCCGTGCTGTCGCCCAGCCGGTCCGTCGGCACGAGGATCCTGTAGTCCTTGTTGCCGTCCAGCTCGGTGGAGAACTCCCACAGGCCGATCTCGTCCTCCTGGGTGAAGGTGGCGAGGGCCTGGAGGAGGGACGCCTTGGTGACGTCCATCCGGGAGCGACCGGTGCCCGGGACGGTCTCCGACATGGAGGAGGACGCGTCCACGACCGTGGTGATCCGCGCGCTCTGCACGGTGATCGTCCAGGTGCCGAGGGCCTCCTGGAGCGCTGTCGCGGAGGCGGGCTCGACGGCCGCGGCGGTGTACGGCTGCGGCACCCTGCCCCCGGCCTTCGCGACCAGTGAGGCCGACACCTGGTCGTCGGAGGTCCTGAACCCCCGGTCCGTCAGCAGTTGTTGCTGCTCCGGCTTGCGCAGGTACGTCATGAACCGGATCGCCGCCCGGCTCTCGTCCGTGCTCAGCCGTGTCTCGTCGACGAGCGCGAACGGGTAGTCCAGCCGCGGTGAACCGTCCTTGGGGTAGAAGAAGTCCAGACCCTCCCCGGACTCCGCCGAGGAGTTGTACGCGAAGGCCGCCTGCTCGGACAGGACGAGCGCCTGATTGCGCTTCGGATTGCCCTGCTCGGTGCCCGAGGAGTCCCGCGGCAGCGTCTCCACGAGCTGGCCGTCGCTGTCGGAGATGCGCTGCGAGAGCGACTTCATCATGGCCGCGGCCTGCGTCGCACCGTCCTCTACCTGCCCCGCCGCACTGCTGAGCCGGGTGAGGGCGAGCAGCCCGGAGGCGCTCCGCGCCGGGTCGGCTGCGCCCAGCTTGAGGGAGTCGTCCCGCAGGGCGGCGCCCGTCAGTTCGAGCCAGCCGTACGTCTTCTTCGGCCAGCCCAGCGACTTCGCGGCGGCCGGCACCATCGCCATCCCGACGGGGCTGGAGGCCACGTTGCCGACGCGGGCCACCTCCGTCGCACCCGCGTCCGCGGAGATCTGCTCCAGCCAGACATCCGAGTCCGGCACCCACACCTGCACACCGGGGTCCTTGCCGGCCACGAGCGTGTCCCTGACCTTGTACGACTCACGCGCGGTCACCGAGATGTCGACGCAGCGCCCGTCGGAGGTGAGGTTCTCGTCATGGGCCCGCTCGGCCGCGGCGCGCAGTGCCGGGGCCACGTCGGGGGAGGCGGCGACCTCGATCCGTACGGCTTCGTCGCGGCAGGAGGAGCCGAAGGTGAGCAGACCGCCCTGGACCGCGGCGGCCGTACCGCCGGCGACGGTCAGGACGAGAGCCGTCGCGATGGCCACGGTGCGGCGGCGTGCGCGTGGGCGGGGGTCGCTGCCGCCCGCCCCATACTGATCGGGCAAGCTGTGACGTCCCATGACGGTGGTGCCCCTCCCTGTCGACTCCCCGTGCCCGGACAGCCGTATCTGGCAGGAAAGGTGGGAGGTACGCCCCGTACGGCGTCCGTCCCCCCGGCGGCCTGTCGCGCACGATCTTCGCAAGTGCTCACGATCTTCGTAAGTTCTTTCGAAGGACCCTAGCGGGGCGGAGTTGGGGATGAGGCTGGATTACTCAACTGGAGGCAGGTGTGCAGGCGGAGGAAGGGGCAGTGGCCGATTCTTTTCCGCAGACGGCGCTCTCACGGAAGTTCTTCCGTGACGAGACGCTGCTCGTTCTGGGGCTTTCGCTCGGTGCGAGCGGTGTGTCCGCGCTGATCAGTTTTGTCGGATCGGTCACCAAACCAGGGGGTCTCAAGGACCAGGCGGCGACCCTCAACGCCTCGGCCGCGCCCGGCCGCCCCTGGCTGGATCTCGCCTGGCAGCTCTTCGGTATCGCGTCGGCCCTGGTGCCCGTGGCCCTGGTCGCGCACTTCCTGCTGCGCGAGGGGCAGAGCCTCAGGACCCTCGGCTTCGACCGCACCCGGCCCGGGTTCGACCTCGCCCGCGGGGCCGGGATCGCGGCCGTGATCGGCAGCACGGGGATCGCCTTCTACCTGGCCGCGCGCGGCCTGGGCTTCAATCTCACCGTGGTGCCCGAGGCGCTGCCCGACGTGTGGTGGAAATACCCCGTGCTGATCCTCGCGGCGATGCAGAACGCGATCCTCGAAGAGGTGATCGTGGTCGGCTATCTGCTGCGCCGGCTGAACCAGTTGGGCTGGACCCCGGGCACCGCCCTGGTGGCCAGTTCCGTACTGCGCGGTAGCTACCACCTCTACCAGGGCGTCGGCGGCTTCATCGGCAACATGGTCATGGGCGTGGTGTTCGTCTACCTGTACCGGCGGTGGGGCCGGGTGGGCCCCTTGGTGGTGGCGCATTCCCTGCTCGACATCGGGGCGTTCGTGGGATACGCGCTGCTCGCCGGGAAGGTGGGCTGGCTGCCGACCGCGTGATCAGGCGAGCAGTTCGCCCTCGATGACCGTGACCGCACGGCCCGTCAGCAGCGTGCGCTCACCGCGCAGCCCGGTGCGGACCCGGCCCGAGCGGGGCGAGGCCTGCAGCCCGGTGAGATCCGTACGGCCGAGCCGCTCCGACCAGTAGGGCGCCAGGGCGGTGTGGGCGCTGCCGGTGACCGGGTCCTCGTCGATGCCGACGTTCGGGAAGAAACAGCGGGAGACGAAGTCGTGGCCCAGGTCCGGGTTCTCGGCGCGGGCGGTGGCGATGATCCCGCGCTCCGAGTAGGCGGCCAGGGCCTTGAGGTCGGGGCGCAGGGCGTGGACGGTCTTCTCGTCGGCCAGTTCGAGCAGCAGGTCGCCGATGTTCGGGCCGGTGTCGAAGGAGGCGAGCGGCTCGGCGCCCAGCGCCTCGGCGACCCCGTCGGGAAGCGCGACCGCGGTCAGCGGGGCCGTCGGGAAGTCCAGCGTGATCGAACCGTCCTCGCCGGGGGTGGCGACGAGGACCCCGCTGCGGGTCGCGAACCGCACCGGACCCCGGTGGACGCCGGTGCTGTACAGGACGTGGGCCGTGGCGAGCGTCGCGTGGCCGCACATGTCGACCTCGGTGGCGGGCGTGAACCACCGCAGCGCCCAGTCGGCCTCGCCGCCCGCGGGAAGCCGGTGGGCGAAGGCCGTCTCGGCGTGGTTGACCTCCAGGGCGATGTTCTGGAGCCGGTCGTCGCCCGGGAAGGTGTCGTCCAGGAGCAGGACCCCGGCCGGGTTGCCGGCGAAGGGGCGGTCGGTGAAGGCGTCGACGATTCGGATGCGCATGGGCTGACGGTAGGGGGCGGTCGCGCGTCGGGGACAAGGCCAATCCGCGGTGGCTGGACCGATTTCCCCACCGCTTGTCCGCACGGTGAAGTGATCTGGATCACAGGATGTCACAGCGACCGCGCCCCCGGTGTCTCGAGGCTGAACCCCTTGAAACAGAGGAGACACCATGAGCACCGAAGTCCTCGTGATCGGCGGCGGATACGCGGGCGTCATGGCGGCCAACCGCCTGACCCTGCGCGACGACGTGACCGTGACCCTGATCAACCCGCGCCCGGACTTCGTCGAGCGGATCCGGCTGCACCAGCTGGTCGGCGGCTCGCACGACGCGGTCGTCCCCTACCGGAAGGTCCTGGCCGGGCGTGTCCGACTGGTCGTCGACACCGTGACCGAGATCGACACGGCCGGGCGAAACGTGAGCCTGGCGGCCGGTGACGCGCTCGGATACGACTACCTCGTCTACGCGGTGGGCAGCGGCGGCGCCGACCCGGACGTGCCCGGAGCGGCCGAGTTCGCCCACCCGATCGCCACGCTGGAGGACGCGCGGCGACTGCGGCCCCTCGTCGACGCCCTGCCCTCGACGGCTCCGGTGACGGTCGTGGGAGCCGGCCCGGCCGGTATCGAGACCGCCGCCGAACTGGCGGAGGAGGGGCGCGCGGTGACCCTGGTCTGCGGTGGCGTGCTCGGCCCGTACCTGCACCCGCGTGGCCGGCTCTCGGTCACGCGGCGCCTCGCCGGGCTCGGGGTGAGCGTCCTCGACGGCCCCGGTACCAGGGTGACTGCCGTGACGCGGGACGCCGTACGGCTCGACGACGGCCGCGAGATCCTGAGCGAGGTGACCGTCTGGACCGCCGGATTCGGCGTGCCGGACCTCGCCGCGCGCAGCGGGCTGAGCACCGACGCCCTGGGCCGTCTGCGCACGGACGAGACCCTGACCAGCGTGGACGACGAGCGTGTCGTCGCCGCCGGTGACTCGGCGGCGCCGTCGGACCTGCCGTACCGGATGGGCTGCCAGTCCGCGGTACAGCTGGGCCCGCAGGCCGCGCGGACCGTGCTCAGCCGGATCGCGGGCGAGCCGCCCGTCACCGTCGACGTCGGGTTCGCCGGCCAGTGCCTCAGCCTGGGCCGTCGCGTCGGCATCTTCCAGTTCGCGCGCAAGGACGACACCGCGATCAGCCTCTTCCTCGGCGGTTTCCTGGGTGCCGGGCTCAAGGAGATCATCTGCCGGAGCACCGTCTGGCAGCTCGGGTACGAGGCGCGCAGGCCCGGTGTCCGCACCTGGTGGGCGAAGGACGCCAAGCGCAGGCAGAAGCTGACCGAGGCGCGGGCCACCGCCGCGCAGGCGGCCTGATCCGCACGCTCCGACGGGGGAGGGACTCACACATGAGCGAGCACACCACCGATCCGGCGACCGAGACCTTCGTCGCCCACCGCAACCTGCTCTTCACGGTCGCCTACGAGATGCTCGGGTCGGCGGCCGACGCGGAGGACGTCCTCCAGGAGACCTGGCTGCGGTGGGTCGAGGTCGACCTCGGGCAGGTCCGGGACCGGCGCGCCTACCTGGTCCGCATCACGACCCGCCAGGCCCTCAACCGGCTGCGCGCCATGTCCCGCCGCAGGGAGGCGTACGTAGGGCCCTGGCTGCCCGAACCGCTGCTGACCGCGCCGGACGTGGCCGAGGACGTGGAGCTGTCCGAGAGTCTGTCGATGGCGCTGATGTGCGTCCTGGAGACCCTGTCACCGACCGAGCGTGCCGTGTTCGTGCTGCGGGAGGTCTTCGACGTCGACTACGAGGAGATCGCGGCCGCTGTCGAGAAGAGCCCCGAGGCGGTGCGCCAGATCGCCCACCGCGCTCGCCGCCACGTCGACGCCCGGCGGCCCCGCAGGGCGGCCTCCGCCGGCGAGACCCGGGCGGCGGTGGAGTCGTTCCGGCGGGCGCTCGAGACCGGCGACCTCCAGGGGCTGCTCGACGTGCTCGCGCCCGACGTCGTCCTGGTCAGCGACGGCGGCGGCGTCAAGCAGGCCGCGCCGCGCCCGATCGTCAGCGCCGACAAGGTGGCCCGCTTCATCAGGGGCGGTATCGCCAAGTTCACCGTCACGCTGACCGGCGAGTCCACCCAGGTCAACGGCAGCCCGGCGCTCCTCCTGCGGGTGAACGGCGAGATCGACGGCGTCCTCGCGGTCCGCGTCGAGGACGGCCGCATCACCGGCCTCTACTACGTCCGCAACCCGGAGAAGCTGACCCGCGTCGCGGCGGAGACCCCGCTGACGCTCCGGTCGGCGCCGACGACGGAGTGAGACTCCGCCCATTGCGCTCCCGACGGCGAGCATCCATCATCAGGATTCCTGTTATTTTAACCTTGTAGCGATGGGTGCTCAGTCATGCCGTTCAGCTCCGCAATCAAGGCCAGGGGGATCCAGCTCCTGCTCGGCCGCGTGATCTCCCGTGTAGACAAGGACCTGCGCTTCACCGACATCCCGGCGCGCACCGAGACCCTCCAGGTGGAGACCGGCGCCGGGCCGGTGAGCTGCACCGTCTACCGCCCGCCGGTCACCGACGCCCTCGCCCCCGTGTACGTCAACTTCCACGGCGGCGGGTTCGTGATCGCCCGGCCCGAGCAGGACGACCACATCTGCCGCTACATCGCCGCCACGGCCGACTGTGTCGTCATCAACGTCGACTACGCGGTCGCGCCGCAGCGGCCGTACCCCGCACCCGTCACCCAGGCCTACGACGTCACCGCCTGGATCGCCGAGAACGGCGCCGCAGGCGGCTGGGACGGTTCGCGGCTCGCCGTGGGCGGACACAGCGCCGGAGGCAGCCTGACCGCCGCGGTGTGCCGCCTGGCCAGGGAACGCGGTACCTTCACGCCCCGGCTCCAGATCCTCGACTCGGCACCGCTGGACCAGGTCGCCGACCCGGCCGCCAAGCGGTCCCTCGTCGCCAAGCCGCTGCTCACCCCGCAGATCATGCGGATCTTCACCGCCGCCTACGTCCCCGACCCCGCCGACCGCGCCCACCCCCTCGTCTCACCCGGACTCGCCGACGACCTCGCGGGCCTTCCGCCCGCCCTGGTCATCACCGCCGAGAACGACCGCCTGCGCGACGAGGGGGACGCCTACGCCAAGGCCCTGGAGGCGGCCGGAGTGCCGGTCACCCACCGCGTCTTCGAGGGCGTCGACCACTACTTCACCCACACGGGTCCGGTGGAGGCCGGAAGGGAGGCCATCGACCTGATGGCCACCACGCTGCGCGACGCCCTGAGGTGACCGTCCTGTCTCGACGCGGTCACCCACGTCGCAGCCCGGGCGTCGTTCTTGCGTGAGGTGCCACTGCCCCCGCCCCGAAGAGCACGGACCGGCGCGACGCGTCTCCCCGCAGCGGAGCGCCGGGAACTCCCGCGGCCTGATCCGCTCGCGGCCGCAGCAGCAACGACGCTCCAGGTTCGCCCCGAAGCCGGTCATGCCCCTCGCCGGCGGTCCCGGGAAGCCCGGCGCGGTCGCCGGTCGCGGGAGCGGTTCCTCACCGGGGCCGCCCCCCGCGAGCACCGCACGGACCTCACCTTCGCCCGGCCCGGCGGGTTCGGCCAGGTCCTGTCCGCCGAGGGCCGGACGGTGACGCCGAGCCCGCCATGCCCGCCCTGTTGTGCCAACTTGGTCGACGCGAGGACCCCTGGCTCGTAGCCTCTCGCTGTGATCGACACGACCGAGGCCGATGGAGCTTTCCGGAACCGGTGTGCCAACGCGGCGCGCATTCTCGCGCCGTGCGTCGGTCATGTCATCCATCGCATCGCGTTCGACGCCTTCCCCGAGGCCGACTCCCTGGAGATCGCTCTCCGCAAGGGGCCGCACGAACCCGATGTCGTGATCTCGCTCGCCGGCGTGCGCTACGTCTCGGTCGCGAAGGACTCCGGTCTCGAGGGTTTCGTCGACGAGATCTCCCTGGTCCACCTTCCGAGGACGCCGTGCCCCTGGCCCGCCGAGACCGCCGAGATGGTCGGCCGGTTCGGCGGACTGCCCGAGCTGGCATGGCTGAGGATCGTCGGCCCCGTCGAGGTGGACGTCGTCGCGTCCGGCGTGACCGTGTACTCGGCGATGAGCGACGACGAGGCCCCCGTGGCCCGGAACGCCTGAGAGGTCGGGCGGGCCGGACAGGATCCTCTGAGTCCGGAGTGGATCGGCAGACACCGGACATCGATACCTCCCACAAGAAGAGCCTTGCCATGCGATCGGTTCCGATATATCGTTGAAGCATCGCGACAGATCAACGATGGAATGGAGTGATTGCGATGCGTTCCCACGGATTCGAGCGTGGACATGGTGGAGCCGGTCGTCGGGGCCGCGGTGGTCCCGAGAGCCTGCGGGGTGCCTTCGGGCCCTTCGGTCCGGGCGGTCCCGGTGGCCCCGGTTTCGGAGGGCCGGGCTTCGGCCCCGGACCCTGGGGGCCGAGGGGGCGGGGCGGACCCAGGGGGAGGGCGCGGCGCGGCGACGTGCGGGCTTCGATCCTGGCCCTGCTCAAGGACCGGCCGATGCACGGTTACGAGATGATCCAGGAGATCGCCGAGCGCAGCGGCGGGGCGTGGAAGCCCAGCCCCGGCTCGGTGTACCCCACCCTCCAGCTGCTGGAGGACGAGGGGCTGATCGCCAGTGAGTCCGAGGGCGGCAAGAAGCTGTTCTCGCTCACCGGGGCGGGCCGTACCGCGGCCGGCGAGGGGCCCGACGCGCCCTGGGAGGAAGCCTCCCGCGGCATCGACTTCGAGGCGCTCGGCGAGATCCGGCAGGCCGGCTTCGGCCTGATGGAGGCCTTCGGTCAGGTCTGGAAGACCGGCAGCAAGGAACAGCGCGAGAAGGCGGTGGCCGTCATCAACGAGGCCCGCAAGAAGCTGTACCTCATCCTCGCCGACGAGGACTGATCACAGGCCTACGGCAGCGACAGGCGCCCCGGGAGGGAATTCCCGGGGCGCCTTCGTGTGGGCCGGGAGTCAGGACACCAGCCCGGCCAGCTTCCGCAGCGACTCGTTGAGGGCGGCGGTGCCGGAGTCCTTCAGCTTGCCCGCCATCAGCGAGACCGCGGCGCCCGTGAACTCGCCGTCGATGCGGACCGTGGTGGCGTCGCCGTCGGGCGTCAGGGTGTAGCGCGTGGCCACACTCACGGCCATCGGACCCTTGCCCCGGATCGCGAACAGCCGGGCCGGTTCCACCTGGTCGATGGTCCACTCGACCTCGGCCGGGAAACCCATCAGCTTCATGTTCTCCTGGAAGGTCCCGCCCGGTTCGAGGACCGTCGGGCCACCCTTGGGGAAGCTGGTGTGCGTCGCGTTCCACTCCCCGTACGCGGACCAGTCGGTGAGCTGGGCCCAGACCTTCTCCGCGGGTGCCGGGATGCGTGCCTCCGCGCTGATTTCCGCCATGCGGCCACCTCTTCGTGTCGGGCTGTGGTGCCGCGGAAAGTAGCCGCAGGGGGCGCAACATTCAATACTGATGAACCGTCAGGAAGTGTGCGGTCGTTCAGCCCACCCGCCGTATCTCCGCCGCGTCGAACAGGTCCCACGCGCGCGGGAACGCGCTCTGGTCGTGACAGTGCCATGCCTCCCAGAACAGGTCGGCGAGCAGCGCGTCCTTCGGGGCGTACACCCGGTACACGTACTGCTTGCCGTCCACGGCCGGCAGCGCCACCAGCCAGCTCCAGCTCTCCACGCCTGTGTGGGACGACCGAGGCCGCGTGTCGGTTGCGCGAGGAGCGCGCGGCAAGGCGACGCGCGCCCACCGGGACATAAAGGCGTGATGTCCTCCGTAAGGAGGAGATTCCGGCCCCGGGCTCCGCTCTCCGTGGGACGCGAAGATGCTTCCCCTCGGGGATGTCCGGATGAGCCGGGGCTGATGAGGTGGGGGATGTGCACCCCCGTATCCCCCGGCAGTCCGCCCGCGAACAGAGCGGCCTGCCGCCGGTCCGTCCGGACGACGACGTCAGGCTCAGCGCGGAGCTGACAGCGGTGGTGTCCGGTGCCCGCAGGCGCGCGCTGAGGGACGGGGACCGGCAGATCGACACGGCCCATCTGCTGCACTCGCTGCTGGACGCCGACGTCGAGGCGTACGGCGTCCTCGACACCGAACCCCACCTGCCGCGCCTCCTCGGGTATCTCGTGCAGCGCAGCATCGGCTACGGACTGCGCTGGCAGGGCACCGTCGAGGACTCCGGCGCGGTCCCCGTGATGACGCCGGCCGACGGCTTCTCGCCGCTCGCCGCGCGCGCGATGGAGTACGCCGGCGCCCGGGCCGCGCACCGCGCCGACGGGCCCGCCCGCGGGATCGACCTGCTCGCGGCGATCCTGGTGGACCCCGAGTCCCGGGCCGTCGAGGTGCTGACCCGGGCGGGAATCGACGCCCGGGCGGTGTTCGCGCGGATCGACGAGCGCCTGCCCGGGGGTCTGTGGGGCGGTCCGCCGCGGTCCAGCCGCTGAGACAGGAGTCAACAGGGATGACGCTCATGTCGTGCCCTGTCATCATGGGCCGGTGCATACGTCGGAGAGCAGCAGGGCGGCCGGTGACGGCAAGGGAGTCGGTGTCGGTGACGGCAAGGGTGCCGGTCTCGGCCTCGCGCTCGTGTCCGCGCTCGCCTTCGGGGGATCCGGGGTCGCGGCCAAGCCGTTGATCGAGGCAGGCCTCGATCCGCTCCACGTGGTGTGGCTGCGGGTGGCGGGCGCCGCCCTGGTGATGCTGCCCCTCGCCGTCCGTCACCGCGCGCTGCTGCGCAGCCGTCCCGCCCTGCTCGCCGGCTTCGGGCTGCTCGGCGTGGCCGGAGTACAGGCCTTCTACTTCGCCTCGATCTCCCGCATCCCGGTCGGGGTCGCCCTGCTCGTCGAGTACCTCGCACCCGCCCTGGTGCTCGGCTGGGTGCGGTTCGTGCAGCGACGGCCGGTCACCCGCGCCGCGGCGCTCGGCGTGGTCCTCGCGGTCGGCGGGCTGGCCTGTGTCGTCGAAGTCTGGTCGGGTCTGAGCTTCGACGCCCTCGGACTGCTCCTCGCGCTCGGCGCCGCCTGCTGCCAGGTCGGCTACTTCGTCCTGTCCGACCAGGGCAGCGACTCCGGCGAGGTCCCCGACCCGCTCGGCGTGATCGCATACGGCCTTCTCGTCGGGACCGCCGTCCTGACCGTCGTGGCCCGCCCCTGGACCATGGCCTTCTCCGTCCTCGCGCAGCGCGCCGACATGAATGGCACCCCGGTCGCGGCCGGCCTGCTGCTCGGCTGGATCGTGCTGATCGCCACCGTCCTCGCCTACGTCACCGGAGTGGTCTCGGTACGCAGGCTCTCACCGGCGATAGCCGGGGTCGTGGCCTGCCTCGAAGCGGTCGTCGCGACCGTCCTCGCCTGGGTGCTGCTGGGCGAACACCTCTCCGCACCGCAGATCGTGGGCGGCGCGGTCGTCCTGCTGGGCGCCTTCATCGCGCAGTCCTCGACGCCGGCCAAGGGCTCCGTGGAGCCGGTCGCGGCCGGTGGCGCCGAAAGTCGGTTGCCCGCCCGGGAGAACGCCGCCTAGGCTCCCGGATCATGCACACGCGCACTCGCATCGTCTCTCCGCCGGCCGCCTGAGGCGGGCCCTCCGGAGACCACGCCCGGTCCGTCGCCGGGCTGAACGGTGCTGCCCGCAGACGAAGTCCGCGGACCCCGCCGGTGAGCGGGCGTCCTCTTCCGAACTTCCGCGCCTCGGCGCGACTGCGGAGAGAACACGTGTCGCATGCTTCCTCAGGCCTGCCCGTCGGGCGAGGCCTCATCTACCTGATCGTCGCCGGTACCGCCTGGGGCACCGCCGGAGCGGTCGCCTCCCTGACCTACCGGACCAGTGATCTGGGCCCGGTGTCCCTGTCCTTCTGGCGCTGCGCGGCCGGGCTCGTGGTCCTGCTCGCGGTCCGTCTCGTACGGCCACGCGCGCGTACGGCAGTCTCGGAACCGCTCGGCCGCAGGGCCCTGCGGGTCGGCGCGTCGGGCGTCGGGCTCGCGGTGTTCCAGACCGCCTACTTCGCCGCCGTACGGTCCACCGGGCTCGCCGTGGCCACCGTCGTCACCCTCGGCGCCGGACCCGTGCTCATCGCGCTCGGGGCACGCCTCACCCTCGGGGACCGGCTCGGGCGCGGCGGAGCGGTCGCCGTCGCCGGAGCACTCGCCGGACTCGGTGTGCTGACGCTGGGCGGCGCGGACGCGTCGGTACGTCCCCTGGGTGTGCTGCTCGGGTTGCTCTCGGCAGGCGGCTGCTGTGCGATGACCCTCATCACCCGCGCCGCACGGGCGGAGTCCTCCGGAACGTCCGTCGCGGTGTTCGCGGTCACCAGCCTCTGTCCGCTGCCCCTCGCCCTGGCCGAGGGGCTGTTCCCGCACACGGCCCGACCCGCCCTGCTCCTGGTTCTGCTGGCCTACCTGGCGATCGTCCCCACGGCTCTCGCCTACGGCCTCTACTTCGCGGCCGCCGCGGTCGTCCGCCCCACCATCGTCTCCGTGATCATGCTGCTCGAACCGGTGAGTGCGGCGGTGCCGGCCGTCGTGCTGTTCGGAGAGCGACTCACTCCGGCCGTCGTCCTCGGCACCCTGCTGATGCTGGGCGCGGTCGCGGGGCTCGCGGTGACGGAGGCGCGCGTGCCCGCCTGACGGGCTGAGGGGCCCTTCTCCGTGAAGGGCCCCTGGGCTCAGGCGCGCTGCCGCCGCAGCAGGTGCTCGCGTGCCGCCGCGTCCCCGGGTCCGTCCCGGTCCGCCAGCCTGTCCGCGATCCGGTCCCGCACCTCCGCGGTCCGCTTGCCGGCGTACTTGAACTTCGCCCGCACACCGGTCACTTCGAGCCGCAGCCCGCGGATCCCCGACAGCATCCGCCCGTACGGCGCCTCACCCAGGGCCACCCGCGCGGAGCCGCCCTCCGGCTGGAAGTGGCCGACCTGCTGGTTCAGCAGCACGGACTTCTCGGCAGCGTCGTCCACCACGTGGGCCCGGCAACGCAGTTGGACCGCCGCGTAGAAACTCGTGGGCGTGCCGTGCTCGGACGGGCCGTCCGGGTCGGCCTGCCACGGGCCCGGGACGTACGCGTAGTCGTCGACGACGCTCAGCAGACAGTCCGGACTCGCCTCCAGCGCACCCCACAGCGGGTTGGGCCGCGCGAGGTGGGTGAGGGCCTCGCCCCGCGCGGGGTCGTAGACGAAGTGCAGCGGCTGCACGAACGGCGGCTCGCCCGCAGGGCCGTTGACGGCGAGCTGCCCGAAGTCGTGGACGGCGAGCCACTGTTGCCACTCGGCGTCGTCACGGGCCGCGTCCCAGGGGTGGATCAGCATCACAGCACCGCCAGATAGTCCGGGACGTCGGTGCCGGGGAGCAGGTCGTCGTCGGCGACCGGGGTGCCGTAGCCCTTGCGCAGCGGGAGCACGCCGGCCCAGTGGGGGAGGGCGAGGTCCTCGGGCTCGTCGTTGACACCGCCGGTGCGGAGCTTGGCGGAGACCTCGTCGAGGTCGAGGCGGATGACGGCGGTGGCGGCCAGTTCCTTCTTGTTGGCGGGACGGGAGTCGCGAGCCCGCCCGGGAACCACGTGGTCGACCAGCGCGTCGAGGGCGAGGCGCTTCTCCTCGGGGTCCGTGACGTCGTACGCGAGTCCGTGCACCACCACCGACCGGTAGTTGATCGAGTGGTGGAAGGCCGAGCGGGCCAGGATCAGCGCGTCGACATGCGTGACCGTCAGACACACCGGCAGCCCGGGGTCGGCCTCGCCGGTCATCCGCAGCGGGCGCGAACCGGTCGAGCCGTGGACGTACAGACGCTCGCCCACCCGGCCGTACAGCGTGGGCAGCACCACCGGGGCACCGTCCCGGACGAAGCCGAGGTGGCAGACGTACCCCTCGTCGAGTATCGAGTGCACCAGTTCCCTGTCGTACGAGGCCCGGCCGGGGGAGCGCGTCGGGACGGTGCGGTCGGTCGGCGCGTAGGCGGGCGGCTCCGGTGTGGTCGCGGCGGTCCCCTGCATTGCTGTCTCCATTGAACTAGTGCATAATCTGCTTTGTGCTAGGAGAATATCGGATCGAGGGGCGGCGCGCAGCGGAGATTGCGGCGAGCGTCGAGCGCGCGGTGGGTACCGGAGAGCTGCGATCCGGCCAACTGCTGCCTCCCATGAGGGAGTTGGCGACCGAGCTGGGCGTGAATCCCAATACGGTCGCGGCCGCGTACCGCACCCTGCGTGAGCGTGGGGTCATCGAGACCGCCGGGCGCAGGGGCAGCCGGGTCAGGTCGAAGCCGGCGACCACGGGGCGCGAGTACATCGGGGTGGAGGTTCCGGAAGGCGTGCGGAACGTCGCGAACGGCAACCCGGACCCCGCTCTGCTGCCCCCGCTGGCGCCGGCCTTCGCGAAGGCCGCCGCACAGGGCGACCGTGAGCCGGTCCTGTACGGACAGGCGACCGTGGACCCGGACCTGGCGCGCCTGGCGCGAAAGGCGCTCGACGCGGACGGCGTCCCGGACGGCCCTCTCGCCGTCGCCTCCGGATCCCTCGACGTGATCGAGCGCGTCCTGGCCGCCCACCTCAAGCCGGGTGACACGGTCGCGGTGGAGGACCCCGGCTGGGGCAGCCTCCTCGACCTGGTCCCGGCGCTGGGCCTGCGTACCGTCCCGGTCGGCGTCGACGACGAGGGGCCGCGCGCCGAAGACGTGCGCCGGGCCCTGGAATCGGGCGCCCGAGCCCTGATCGTCACCGACCGGGCCCAGAACCCGACCGGCGCCTCGGTGACCGCCACGCGTGCGCGTGCCCTCCGCGAGGTCCTCGAGCGGCACCCGGACATCCTCCTCGTCGAGGACGACCACGGTCACGGCATCGTCGACCTCCCCCTGCACCCCCTGGCCGGAGTCACCCGCCACTGGGCCTTCGTCCGCTCGGTGGCCAAGGCCTACGGCCCCGATCTGCGCCTCGCCGTCCTCACCGGCGACGAGGTCACCGTCGACCGCGTCCACGGCCGCCACCGCCTGGGCCCCGGCTGGGTCAGCCGCATCACCCAACGGGCGGTGGTGCACCTGTGGGGGGACGGTGTGCTCGACACCACGAGGGTGGCGGCCGCCTATCGTGAGCGCCGCGACCGTCTGATCGACGCGCTGGCGGAACGCGGAGTCGAGGCCCACGGCCGCAGCGGTCTCAACGTGTGGATCCCGGTCCCGGACGAGACGGCGGCGGTGTCCCGTCTGCTGCACGCGGGCTGGGCCGTGGCCCCGGGCGCCCGCTTCAGGATGGGCGCTCCGCAGGGGATCCGGGTGACGGTGGCGACCATGACGGCAGAGGAGGCGGCGCTCCTGGCGGACGCGATCGCCAGGACTTCGGGTCCGGCGTCGGCCCGCAATTACGTGTGAGGGCGAGGTGAGTCGCCTTCGGGGGAGGCCGCGGGCGCCGGTCGAGCAGGGCGCGGGCCGTGCAGCAGGTCGCGGGGGTGGCGTCGAGGTTGCGGCTGCGGCCGGGAGGCCCGAACCGGGGCTTCCGTGGCGATGGCGGTCGCGGTGGTCATGCCGACCACGATCCGGCACGTGATCTCGTAGCGCAAGCGAGTATTAGAGCGAAATACCTCGTAGAATTGCTTACATGTTGAACCTGGAGCGCCTGCGCACCCTCGACGCCCTCGCCCGGCACGGCTCGGTCAGCGGCGCCGCCGCGGGTCTGCACATCACGACCTCGGCCGTCTCGCAGCAGATGTCCAAGCTGGAGCGCGAGGTCGGCCAGCAGCTCCTCGCCAAGAACGGCCGGGGAGTGCGGCTCACCGACGCCGGCCGCCTGCTCGCCGACCACGCGGCGCGCATCCTGTCCCAGGTCGAACTCGCCCAGTCCGACCTGGAGGCCCAACGCGGTCAGGTGGTGGGGGAGTTGCGGCTCGCCGCGTTCCCGACGGCGGCGCGTGGGCTGTTCCCGGTCGCGATCGCCGGACTGCGTTCGGCGCATCCGGGCCTGCGGATCGGCTCGCGCGAGATGGAGCCGGAGGCCGCGGTCCTCGCCGTGATCCGCGGGGACTTCGACCTCGCGGTCGTCCTGGACTGGTACAACAAGCCGCTGCCCATGCCCGAGGGGCTGGTGAAGGCCTCGATCGTCGACGACACGGCCGACGTGGCGATGCCCGCGACCCACCGCCACGCGCACCGCAGCGAGGTCGACCTGGAGGACTTCGCCGAAGACGACTGGGTCACCTGGGGCGAGAACGAGTTCTGTGACGAGTGGCTGATGCACACCCTGCGCTCCAAGGGCATCGAACCGCGCGTCGCACACCGCGCGGAGGAGCATCCGACCCAACTCGCCCTGGTCGGCGCCGGACTCGGCGTGTGCGTGGCACCCCGGCTCGGACGCGGGCCGATCCCGGAGGGCGTGCGGACCGTGCCCGTACGGCAGTCGGTCAGGCGGCACATCTACGCCGTGTGGCGCGCGGACGCCGACCGCCGCCCGTCGATCCGGGCGGCGGTCGAGGCGCTCAAGTCAGCGGCGACGAAGGCCGTTTGAGCCTGGGCTCGTGCGGTGCGAGGCAACGAGCACGCGTCAGGGCGTCCGGTGCGGCGCTGTCCCCCGCGGTCGGCGTCGTCCGCCGGGCAGGCCTACGCCGAGCCCAGCTTGCGGAAGTCCCAGGAGACGATCTTCTCCGGGGTCAGCCGTATCCACGCGTGCCGTCCGTCGTGCGGCATCTCCTCAAGACGGAAGTTCTTGCGGGCGAACAGCGTCTCGGGGACGTCGAGTTCGGCGCGGAGCTCGCCGGTGCGCGGGGCCTCGCCCACGAAGTCCACGGCGCCGGACAGCTCGACGCCGCGCAGTTCGTCGTACTCCTCGCCCGTGTCGACCACGATCGCGACCCGCGGATCGCGGCGCAGGTCCGTCCAGCGCTTGCTGCGCACGACTGAGTACAGCCACATCGAGGTGCCGTCCCAGGCGAACCACAGCGTGCTCACATGCGGAGCGCCGTCGGCGGAGACCGTGGCGACCCGGCAGGTGCGCTGACTGGTGAGGAACTCGTCCAGTTCGCCCGGCGTCATCATGATCTTCCGGCCCCGGCGCTGAGTGACGGTCATGCGTCCCCCTCTTTCTCTCACGTCGTGTCAGAGGAGAGATCCTCTGACATCACGTCAGAAAAGGATGGGTCGTCTTCCGTCTCCACGCAATGGTGGCTACTGTCACCGGCTCCGGACCACCGGCGACGAGGGGGAACCGTGCCGTCGTACGAACGACTCAGCGAACTGCTCGATCCCGCAACCACCGTCCTCCTCACCGTCGAGTGCCAGCAGGGCGTCGTCGGACCGGAGAGCGCCCTGCCCGAACTCGCCCGCGCGGCACGGGCCTCGGGCGCTCTCGCCAACATCGCCCGACTTGTCGCCGTCGCGCGCGACAGCGGGGTACAGGTGATCCACGCGATCGCCGAACGCCGTCCGGACGGGCGCGGAGCGAACCGCAACGCCCGCCTCTTCAGCGCCGCCGAACGCCTGCCCGTCCAGCAACTCTCCGGCACAACCGCGGTAAGGGTGGCGGCCCCGATCGAGGTGAGCGAGGAGGACTTCGTCGTACGACGGCTGCACGGCCTGTCGCCGATCCAGGGCACCGAGGTGGACGCGCTGCTGCGCAACCTCGGCTGCCGCACCCTGATTGCGACCGGGGTCTCCGCCAACGTGGCGGTGCCCAACGCCGTCTTCGACGCCGTGAACCGCGGCTACCACGCCGTGGTGGTGACGGACGCCGTCGCCGGGGTGCCCTCCGACTACACCTCGGCGATGATCCGTCACACGCTGGCCCTCGTCGCCACCCTCGCGACCACCGAGGAGGTGCTCGCCTGTCTCCAGCGGTCCCGCCGCGGATGACATCTCATGCGAGCGAGATCGAGTCACCGCTGACGGTGATCTTCTCCTCGGGAAGCGGCTGGGTCGCAGGACCCTTCTTCACGCTGCCGTCGGCCACCGAGAACTCGCTCTTGTGGCACGGACAGGTGATGACCCCGTCGGTGATCCCCGACACCGCGCACCCCTGGTGCGTGCACTTCGACGAGAACGCCTTGAACTGGCCCGCCGTGGGCTGGGTGACCACCACGCCCGAGTCCTTGAAGATCTTGCCGCCGCCCTCGGGGATGTCCGAGGTCTTGGCGAGCGCACTGCCGGCCCCTGCCCCGGCTCCGGCCGCGTCCGACGCGGCCGGAGAGGGGTCGTCCTCGGACCCGCACGCGTTCAAGGTGAGGGCGAGCCCCGCCGCGCCGACCGCCGCCACGACGACCCGGCGACTGGGGGCCGATGCGGGATGAATCGATTCGCTGGCCATGCTGACGTCCCCTTCCACGGAATGTGAACTGCCCAGAGGTACGGCCCCGGAGTGCCGGTTGTTCAGACACCCCCCAGTAACCTGGGGCGATGCTCAAGGAAGCCATCGCGACCCGCTACATCACGCCCCTGCGTGAGGGCGGCTCGCTGCCGGGGCTCGTCGAGGCCGACGACCATGGGACGTACGTCATCAAGTTCACCGGCGCGGGCCAGGGCCGCAAGACGCTGGTCGCCGAGGTGGTGGCCGGGGAACTCGCCCGCCGGCTCGGCTTCCGGGTGCCGCGGCTCCTGACGCTGGACCTGGACCCGGACCTGGGGCTCGGCGAGCCCGACGAGCGGGTGCAGGGGCTTCTCAAGTCCAGCGGCGGCACGAACCTCGGCATGGACTTCCTCTCCGGAGCGCTCGGCTTCGACCCGCTCGCCTTCCCGGTGAGCCCCGAGGAGGCCGGCCGGATCGTCTGGTTCGACGCGCTGGTCAACAACGTCGACCGCTCCTGGCGCAATCCCAACCTGTTGTGGTGGCAGCGCGAGGTGTGGCTCATCGACCACGGCGCGACCATGATCTGGCAGCACAACTGGCCCGGCGCCGAGAAGTCCGCCGCCCGTCCCTACGACGCCTCGGACCACGTCCTGAAGCCCTTCGCGCCGGATCTCGCCACCGCCGCCGCCGAACTGGCCCCCCGGGTAACCGAGGACCTGCTCGCCGAGGTCACCGCCGAGATCCCGGACGCCTGGCTGGCGGACGAGCCCGGCTTCGGCACCCCGGACGAACTGAGAAGGGCGTACGCCCGGCCCCTGCTCCTGCGGGCCGCCGCGGTCCACGAACACATCACCGGCATCGAGGGGGACAAGTGAGCGAGCGCCACATCCACATGGCCGGCAGCGTGGTCGAGCGCCACATCATCAGGGGCGGCCGGAGCAGCGAACGGGACGTCTTCGAGTACGCCCTGCTCCGGGTCGTGCCCCGGATCGAGCGCGGGGAGTCCATCAACGCCGGGGTGCTCGTGTACTGCCGTGCCAAGGCCTACGTCGGGGTGCGCACCCACCTGGACGAGGCCCGGCTGCGGGCGCTCGACCCGGACGCGGACGTGGCCGGTGTGCGGGCCGTGCTCCAGGCCGTCGAAGGGGTCTGCGCGGGGGGTGAGGCGGCCGGGCAGGCCGCGCGTGACGACGCCGGACAGCGCTTCCGCTGGCTGATCGCGCCCCGCTCCACCGTCGTCCAGCCGGGCCCCGTGCACACCGGGCTCACCACTGATCCGGCCACCGAACCGGAGCGTCTGCTCGACCTGCTGGTCAGGTAATGGATCACACCCGGCTCGTGTGACGTTGACACCGCGTGCCATGGCTTCTAGCGTCACGTCTACTGAAGGTACTAAGCGGTCGCTCACCAGACGGGCCGTACTTTCTCAGGTCGATTTCCCAGGGCGATTTCTCAAGGGCGAGGAGAACCAGCAATGTCCAGCACTGAGCAGCGGGTGGCCGTGGTCACGGGCGCCGCGCGCGGCATCGGCGCCGCCACCGCCGTACGACTGGCGGCCGAGGGCCGCGCGGTCGCCGTGATCGATCTCGACGAGGCCGCCTGCAAGGACACCGTGGAGAAGATCACCGCGGCCGGCGGCCGGGCGATCGCGGTCGGCGCGGACGTCTCCGACGAGGCGCAGGTGCAGGCCGCGATCGCGCGCGTGGCCGAGGAGCTCGGCGCGCCGACGATCCTCGTGAACAACGCGGGCGTGCTCCGCGACAACCTCCTGTTCAAAATGAGCGTGTCGGACTGGGACACCGTCCTGAACGTGCACCTCAAGGGCTCGTTCCTGGTGACCAAGGCCGTCCAGAAGCACATGGTGGACGCGGGCTTCGGCCGGATCGTCAACCTGTCCTCGTCCTCGGCGCTCGGCAACCGCGGCCAGGCCAACTACTCCGCCGCCAAGGCCGGTCTCCAGGGCTTCACCAAGACCCTCGCCTTCGAGCTCGGCAAGTTCGGCATCACCGCCAACGCCGTCGCCCCCGGCTTCATCGCCACCGACATGACCGCCGCGACCGCCGAGCGCGTCGGTATGGGCTTCGACGAGTTCAAGGCCGCGGCCGCCACCCAGATCCCGGTCGCGCGCGTGGGCGAGCCCGAGGACGTCGCCAACGCCATCGCCTTCTTCACCGGCGAGGCGGCCGGATTCGTCTCCGGCCAGGTGCTGTACGTCGCCGGCGGACCACTCGACTAGGGGAACGGGACCATGACTTCGCAACTTCCCGAGCCTTCGGGCAAGGTCGCGCTCATCACGGGCGCCAGCCGCGGCATCGGCTACGGCGTCGCCGAGGCGCTCGTCGCGCGCGGTGACCGGGTGGTCATCACCGGCCGCACCGAGGACGCGCTCAAGGAGGCCGTCGAGCAGCTCGGCGCCGAGCGCGCCGTCTACGTCGCCGGCAAGGCGCACGACGAGGAGCACCAGAGGGTCGCCGTCGAGCGCGCCATGGACGCCTTCGGCCGCGTCGACTACCTGATCAACAACGCCGGTACCAACCCGGTGTTCGGGCCCATCGCCGACCTCGACCTGAACGTGGCGCGCAAGGTCTTCGAGACCAACGTGATCTCCGCGCTCGGCTTCGCGCAGAAGAGCTGGCACGCCTGGCAGAAGGACAACGGCGGCGCGATCGTCAACATCGCCTCCGTCGCGGGCATCGCGCCCTCGCCCTTCATCGCCGCCTACGGCGTCAGCAAGGCCGCGATGATCAACCTCACCCAGCAGCTCGCGCACGAGTTCGCACCGGGGGTGCGGGTCAACGCGATCGCACCGGCCGTGGTCAAGACCAAGTTCGCGCAGGCCCTGTACGAGGGTCGGGAGGCGGAGGCCGCCGCGTCCTACCCGCTGGCCCGGCTCGGGGTGCCCTCCGACATCGGCGGTGCCGCGGCCTTCCTCACCTCCTCGCAGTCCGACTGGGTCACCGGCCAGACGCTCGTCGTGGACGGCGGCATCTTCCTCAACGCAGGCGTGGGCTGACCCTCGTCGCCTCGGCACGGGCGCTTCGTTGACATCGACGGCGCCCGTGTCGACGCACAAAAGCCTCACATCGTCATCACAGGGTCATCACCGGTGAGATGATCAAGCTGCCTGTGGACGAACCGGTTGAGTGTGCGTGGCGCTGCGGTATGTTTTGCCGACTCTCGGCACGGCATCTCGAGGAGCAAGCGCGTGTTCAAGCGGAACCGATACCTGCCGCCTCTCGCGGCGCTCGTGTCCATATCCACGGTGGCCGGATGTGGCGTGTTCTCCTCGGACTCCTCCGACAGCGGGAAGTCGATCGTCGTGGGGACCACCAGCGCCCCGGCCACGCTGGACCCCGCGGCCTCCTGGGACAACTCCTGGGAGCTGTTCCGCAACGTCTACCAGACGCTCCTGAACTACTCCCCCGGTGTGTCCGACCCCGAGCCCGACGCCGCCGAGCACTGTGAGTTCACGGACTCGTCGAGCACGGTGTACAGCTGCACGCTGCGCGAAGGCCTGAAGTTCTCCAACGGGCACACCCTGGACGCCAAGGCAGTCAAGTACTCGTTCGACCGGATCAAGAAGATCAACGTCAACGGCGGTCCCGCGGGCCTGCTGGGAACGCTGTCGCGGGTGCAGACGAAGGGCGACCGCGAGGTCGTCTTCCACCTCAGCCAGCCCGACGCCACCTTCCCCCTGGTGCTCACCACACCGGCCATGTCGATCGTGGACCCCGAGGAGTACTCCGCGACCGCCATCCGCAAGGACGGGAAGATCAGCGGCTCCGGGCCCTACAGCCTCGACTCCTTCCAGGAGGGCGAGAAGGCCGAGCTCGTCCGCAACGACAACTACAAGGGCATAGCGGACCTCAAGAACCAGGCCGTCACCATCCGCTACTTCAAGCAGTCGGACGAGATGGTCAAGGCCCTCAAGGACAAGGAGATCTCGGTCGTCTACCGCGGACTCGGCGCCTCCGACACCGTGGACATCGAGGTCAACCAGCAGAAGGAGGGGCTCCAGCTCATCGAGAACCCCACCACCGAGATCAGCTACCTGGTGTTCAACCCCCGCGACCCGTGGTCCGCGAAGCCCGCGGTCCGCAAGGCCGTCGCCCAGATCGTGGACCGCCCGGCGCTCGTGCACTACGTCTACAAGGACACCGTCGAGCCGCTGTACTCCATGGTCCCCGCCGGACTGACCGGCCACACCACGAGCTTCTTCGACGACTTCGGCGACCCCAGCGTGGCCAAGGCCAAGAAGTACCTCACCGAAGCGGGGATCACCGAGCGCGTCCCGCTGACCCTCTGGTACACCAGCGACCGCTACGGTTCCACGACCAAGCCCGCCTTCCAGGAGCTGAAGAAGCAGCTGGAGGCCTCCGGCCTGTTCACGATCACCCTCAAGAGCCGCCCGTGGAAGACCTACGTCGAGGGTTACCAGAAGGGTGAGTACCCGGTGTTCGGGCGCGGCTGGTTCCCCGACTTCCACGACGCCGACAACTTCATCGCGCCGTTCGTGGGCAAACAGAACGCCCTCGGCACCCCTTACGACGCCCCCGAGATCACCGGCAAACTGCTGCCGGAGTCGCGCGCGGAGAGCGACCGCGGGGCCGTGGGGCCCCAGATCGAGGAAGCCCAGCAGGTCTTCGTGAACGACGCACGGCTGGTGCCGCTGTGGCAGGGCAAGCAGTACGTGGCCGCGAACGAGGAGATCGCCGGTCTCGAGAAGGTCATCGACCCGGCGACCATGATGACGATGTGGGAGCTGTACTGGAAGACCAGCTGGTAGCAGCGATTGTCAGTGGCCGCCTGTAGGTTCTGAAGTCTGCAAGTGACCGCACATCGTGAGGAATTGACGTGACCGACACCGCCATGCTGCCCGAGTCCTGGCGCGGGGTTCTGGGCGACGAGCTGCAGCAGCCCTACTTCAAGGAGCTGACGGAGTTCGTCGAGGACGAGCGGGCGAAGGGCCCCGTCTACCCGCCCCGCGAGGAGGTCTTCGCAGCCCTCGACGCGACGCCGTACGACCAGGTGAAGGTCCTGATCCTCGGTCAGGACCCGTACCACGGCGAGGGCCAGGGACATGGCCTGTGCTTCTCGGTCCGCCCCGGTGTGAAGACCCCGCCCTCCCTGCGGAACATCTACAAGGAGATGAAGGAGGAGCTGGGCCTGGAGATCCCGGACAACGGCTACCTCATGCCGTGGGCCCAGCAGGGCGTCCTGCTGCTCAACGCGGTACTCACGGTCCGCTCCGGAGAGGCCAACTCGCACAAGGGCAAGGGCTGGGAGAAGTTCACCGACGCGGTGATCCGCGCGGTGGCCGAGCGGCCCGACCCGGCGGTCTTCGTGCTGTGGGGCAACTACGCGCAGAAGAAGCTCCCCCTGATCGACGAGAG
Source organism: Streptomyces sp. NPDC005303 (assembly GCF_040607335.1). Classification (NCBI taxonomy): domain Bacteria; kingdom Bacillati; phylum Actinomycetota; class Actinomycetes; order Kitasatosporales; family Streptomycetaceae; genus Streptomyces; species Streptomyces sp. NPDC005303. Next base: position 50,207 of record NZ_JBEXGM010000027.1, read on the forward strand.
CCGGCACGTGGTGGTCAAGGGCGCGCACCCCTCCCCGCTGTCGGCGAAGAAGTTCTTCGGCTCCCGCCCGTTCACGCAGATCAACGAGGCGGTCGCCCAGCAGGGCCACGACCCCATCGACTGGACCATCCCGAACCTCGGCTGACCTCTCCTCCGGGCCGGTGCCGCACCGACCGGCCCGGTCCCGCCCGACCGGGGTGACGGAGGCGGGGGCCACGGTACTTCCAGAGGGGCGAACCGGCTCCCGGGCCCTGTGCGCTGTGCTGCGCGGGGGGATGGTGGGGCAGCCGTGCGGCGGAGTGCCGGCGACGCGACCGGAGTCCCCCGTCCCCCCACCAACGCAGCCCGGTGTGGCGGAGCCGGCACCCGACGGCGGTGCCGCAGATGGGCGTACCCGGCCACGCGCCGCCGACATGATCCGTCGGACAGGCCCTAGCGTCGGGGGGACAGCGACGAAAGCCGACGAAGGCCCGGAGGACGCTTTGACGGAGCGACAGGAGCAGACGGCGCCGGATGCCGTGATGACACGGATCGGGCAGGTCGTCATGCTGTGTCACGCGGGGGACCGCGAGGAGGCCCGCCACCGCTTCCTGGCCCTGTGGGCGGAGATCGGCGAGGACGGCGACCCCTTGCACCGCTGCACCCTGGCGCACTACATGGCCGACGCCCAGGACGATCCCTGCGACGAACTCGCCTGGGACCTCCGGGCGTTGACCGCCGCCGAGGAGCTCGCCCACGACCGGCCGGCCCGGCACGAGGACGCGCTCGCCGTGCGCGCCCTGTATCCCACGCTGCACCTCAACCTGGCCGCCGACTATGTGCGGCTCGCCCGCGCGGACGCCGCCCGCACTCATCTGCGCCAGGCTCGAAGGGCGGCGGACGCCCTGGGGGAGGACAGCTACAGCGACGGTGTGCGGGCGGCGATCAGCAGGCTGGAGTCGCGTCTCGGCGAAGGGGGATCCGGTGACGGACGGTGGTCGCCGCCGCGGCAGCGGCCCTGAGACCCGCGGGCCTCAACGCCCGTAGGTCTGGTCGCAGATGACCGACTGAGGGCTGCCCTCCTGCCAGCGACCGTATTTCCTGCCCAGCGCGCAGACGTCCTTCGCTCCCTTGGGAACGGACTTGGAAACGGACCGGGGGACCGACTCGGCCACGTCCGGGATCTCTACGCGCGGCTGCCGGTGGTGCGGGTCGTCCGGGTGCCGCGGCTGCGGATGTGCCCGGCGCGCGGAGTGTTCCGGGTGCGCCGGATGCGCGTGTGCCGGCTGTCGGTCCTGCGGCCGCGCGGGGGCCGCCGCGCTCCCAGGTGCCCTGTCACGGGGCACGGTTCCGCCCGGCTTCGCGGAGGGGGACGGTTTGATCATGGACAGCGCCTCCTGGGCGGGGGCCTGCACGATCTGCGGCTCCGCCTGACCCTCCGGACGGGCGTCCCCCGGTCCCGGCAGCTGCGACGGTGCCGTCGTCGGCAGCCCTGAGACGGGTGGACGCTGGACCGTCACACAGCCGGTGAGGGCCGAGACAGCCACGGTGACCAGGAGCGTTGCGGTAGTCGTGGTTCGATGCACCCGCGTCACTCTGCTGGTTCGGGCGACCTCGGCGACAGCGGACGGGCGGAGGTTGCCCCGCACGGGTGATCTCCGTCCCCGTACGGCGTGCTCATGCCTGCCGGTGCTGACGTCAGTCGCCGGTGGCGCCGTCGATGCGCTCGCGGATCAGGTCGGCATGGCCGTTGTGGCGGGCGTACTCCTCGATCATGTGGGTGTAGAGCCAGCGCAGGTTGAACCGCTCTCCGGTCCGGCGGTGCTTGCCCACGGTGGTGTCGTCCAGGCCGAAGCGGGCCGCGTTCTCCCGGCTCCTGTCGATCTCGGCCTGCCAGGTGCCGTACGCCTCCTGCCAGGTGTCGGCCTCGGTGAGACGGAACTCGCCGTCCGGGTCGGCCTCGCTGTAGTAGATCGGCCCGGCGTCGTCGTCGGCCAGGACCCGGCGGAACCAGCTGCGCTCCACCTCCGCCATGTGCCGCACCAGGCCCATGAGGGAGAGTGCGGACGGCTCCACCGAGGCGGTCCTGAGCTGGGCGTCGGTCAGGCCCTCGCATTTCAGGGCGAGGGTCTGCCGGTGGTAGTCCAGCCAGCCCTCCAGCATGCTGCGTTCGTCGGCGGTGGTCGAGGGTTCGGCGCGCTGCGTCGTCATGCTCGCATCCTGGCCCACCCCGCCCCTGACCACCAGCGAATTCCCGGTCGCCGACCGGAAGCCCGCCGTGGCCGCCGTATGCTTCCGGCAGGGCCCTGCCCGGACAACCTGAGGAGTCCACGTGAAGGTCGGCTGCATCGGACTCGGTGATATCGCGCAGAAGGCGTATCTGCCGGTGCTCGGCGGCCTGCCCGACGTCGAACTGCACGTGCAGACGCGCACACCGGCGACGCTGGCCCGGGTCGCCGACGGTCTCCGCCTTCCCGAGGGACAGCGTCACCGCGACCTCGGCTCCCTGCTCGCCCAGGACCTCGACGCCGCCTTCGTGCACGCGCCGACGACCGCGCACCCCGAGATCGTGGCGCGGCTGCTGGAGGCGGGCGTCCCGACCTACGTCGACAAGCCGCTCGCCTACGAACTTGCCGACTCCGAACGGCTGGTGGAGCTCGCCGAACAGCGGAACGTGAGTCTGGCCGTCGGCTTCAACCGGCGGTTCGCCCCCGGGTACGCGCAGTGCGCCGAGCACCCGCGCGAGCTCATCCTCATGCAGAAGAACCGGATCGGGCTCCCGGAGGAGCCCCGCGTGATGATCCTCGACGACTTCATCCACGTCGTCGACACCCTGCGGTTCCTGGTGCCGGGGCCGGTCGACGACGTGACGGTACGCGCGCGCGTGGAGGACGGCCTGCTGCACCACGTCGTGCTCCAGCTCGCCGGGGACGGCTTCACCGCGCTCGGCGTCATGAACCGGCTCAGCGGCTCGGCCGAGGAGATCCTGGAGGTGTCAGGACAGGACACCAAGCGGCAGGTCCTCAATCTCGCCGAGGTCGTCGACCACAAGGGCCAGCCCACCGTGCGGCGGCGCGGCGACTGGGTGCCGGTGGCCCGGCAGCGCGGCATCGAGCAGGCGGTGCTCGCCTTCCTCGACGCCGTGCGCGCGGGAAAGGTGCTCAGCGCCCGGGACGCGCTGGCGACCCATGAGCTGTGCGAGCGGGTGGTACGAGCGGTTCAGGAGCGGACCGCCTGAACCGCCTGCCCAGCCGGCCGGTGCACCACACGGCGAGGACCAGCAGGGCCGCGTGCACCGGCCAGTCTCCGAAGCGGACATACGGCGTCGTCCCGGTCGCCAGCGGTACGTCGTACACGCGCGAGGTGCTGGCGTCGGTGCCGACCCACTGTCCGACGCGCTGTCCGCTCGCGTCGTAGACGGCGGAGACGCCGGTCAGCGTCGAGTGCACCATCGGGCGTCCCGACTCGGCGGCGCGCAGGGCGGCCAGCGACGCGTGCTGCTCGGGGGCCCAGCTGTTCTGGAAGGACGAGGTCGCCGACTGGGCGATCAGCAACTGGGCGCCGTCCTCTGCGAGATGACGGCTCATGTCGGGGAACGCCGACTCGAAGCACACCATCGGGCCGACCTTCAGCCCGTGGCCGACGTTCATCACGACCTGCTCGGAGCCGTGCCTGCGGTTCTCGGCCGCCGCCTTGCCGACCGAGGTGGCCCAGCCGAGCAGCGAGCGCGCCGGGATGTACTCGCCGAAGGGGACCAGGCGCATCTTGTCGTAGCGGTCGCCGGTGAGCCCGTCGGGGCCGACCAGGACCGAACTCTTGTAGATGCCGGGCTTGTCGGAGCGGCGGGCGTCCACGTTGACGAGGATGTCGGCGTCGGTCTCCGCGGAGAGCGCGGCGATCCGCTTCGCCAGGTCGGGCCGGTCCCCGAGGTCGAAACCGACACTGCTCTCGCCCCACACGATCAGGTCGACGTGCTGCCCTGCGAGGTCGCGGGTCAGCTGCTCCTCGCGGGCGAAGCGCCGGTCGGGGCCGTCGATGACACCTGGCTGGACGACGGCGATCCGGGTGCTGCCTCCCGTGTCGGGACGCGGGGACCACATCCAGGCCGCCGAGGTCACGGCGGCGCCGGCGACCAGGCCCGCCACCGCGGGGACCCGGGACTCACGGACCGTGACCAGCACGGCGACCGCCACGTTGACGGCCACGATCAGGAAGCTGATCAGCCCCACCCCGCCGACGGAGGCCAGCCGCAGCGCCGGTTCGACCTCCCACTGACTGGAGCCGAGCACGCCCCACGGGCCGCCGAGCCCCTGCCAGGAGCGGACGAGCTCGATGCCGAGCCAGCCCGACGGCAGTACGGCGAGGGCGGCGGCGATCCGGCCGCGCGAGGGCGTCCCGGCCGTCCCGGCCAGGAAGTGCCGTACCAGCGCGCCCCACGGGGCCCACAGCGCGCCGAGCAGGGCGCCGATGACGAAGATGAACACGCTCAGGCTCGGCAGCAGCCAGTGGTGCATCCCCACCATGAACCCGAAGCCGCCGGCCCAGCCGTCGTACGCCGCCCGTTTCGCCGTGGGAGCCGAGCGGATCAGCGCGATCCAGGGGACGAGGGCGACATAGGCGAACCACCACAGGGACGGTGCGGGGAACGCCAGGACGGGGAGGGCGCCTGCCAGCACGGCGACGGTCGAGCGCCGCCACGGGGAGGCGAGCCAGTGGCCGAACAGGTTCATACGCCGCCTCCTACCCCGTACGGGTGACCAGTGTGCGTGTGGTTGACCACCCGAGGGTGTCCGCTCAGTTGATCACAGGAGTGGGCCGGGGGTCCGGCAGACGCCGCCACTTCTCCCGCACGACGACCTCGTGCAACCTCCAGCCGTCGTCCGTGCGCAGCAGGGTGAACGCGTAGCGGCCGCCGCAGACGAAGTCGGGGGCGGTGGAGGGGGAGTCGTCGGAGAGGCGCATGGGGTTGATGTAGTCGGCCTGGACACGGGCCGTGTCGCCGGTGTCCTGGTCCAGGGTGCCGAACCGGACGCGGCGGTTGACGATGAGGTGCTGCCGCATCGAGAACAGCGTCAGGCTCTCCGCGAGCCACGCCGCGACCTGCCGCGCGTCCCCCTCGACCCCGCCCGCCGAGCGGTAGTCGGCCCGCCCGTCGGAGGTGAACAGTCCTAGGTACGCCTCCCAGTCGCCGTCGTCCACGGCCACGGCGTAGTCGGTGACGAGTGCGTCCACGGTCAGCCGGTCCATCACGGTCGCGAGCTCCACACGCTGCGTCATCGGCTCAGTGTTGGGCATGGGGCGGGCCGAGCCAAGGGGCGTGCGGGGACATTCGGAGGGCCGGAGGCTGGGCGACGGCCGCGGGTGATCAGTGGGCGGATGGTTCTCCGTCGGTCAGGACGTCGACCGGCCAGGCGGCCGAGTGCGGGCCGAACCTGTTCTCGGCCGCGAGGGCGACCATACGGGCGTTGCGGGCGTCGGCCTCGGGACCGTCCGGCAGGTGGTAGTCGTCGCCGGCGCGGGCGGAGCTCGCCTGCACGGTCGTGGCCGCCGGGGCCCGCCGGCGGACGTACCGGTCCAGCGCGTCGGGCACCTCGTCCGGTGCCGTGCCGGTGAGGCAGTCGCCGAGGACGGCCGCGTCCATGATCGCCTGGGCCGCGCCCTGGGCCTGGAAGGGCACCATCGCGTGCGCGCTGTCCCCGAGCAGCGTGACCCGGCCGACGTTCCAGCGGGGGAGCGGGGCCCGTGTGTGGATGCCGTAGCGGAAGACCTGGCCCGCGCGGTCGAGGACGGTCAGCAGCCGGGGGTCCCAGCCGGCGAAGGTGCGCAACTGCTCGCCGGGTTCCGCCTGCGCGGTCCACGACTCCTGGGCCGACCGGTCCGTCACGAACACAGCCACGACGTTGAGGAGTTCGCCGCGGCGCAGCCAGTAGTGGACGACGTGGCGGCCGGGGCCGAGCCAGCCGGCGTACTCCGGGAGGTCCAGGTCCGCGACCTCGGCGGCGGGGAGCAGGGCCCGGTAGGCGGCGGTGTGCGAGAACACCGCGTCGTCCGCGCCGAAAAGCCACTGGCGGGCGGGGGAGCGGATGCCGTCGGCGGCCACGACGAGGTCGGCGTCCAGGCGTTCACCGCTCGCCGTGGTCACGTGGGCCGCCTTGTCGTCCTGGTCGATCCCCACGACGGCGGTGGCCGGCCGCAGCGAGTCGGGCGGTACGGCGGCGGCCAGGGCCCGTTGGAGATCGGCGCGGTGGACCTGCAGGTACGGTGCCCCGAACTCCTCCTCCGCCTCGCGGCCGATCACATAGCGACAGATCTCGGAGCCGTCGGACCAGGTACGGAAACTCATGTGGGCCGGGCGCGTGGCCTGTTCCGCGACGGCGTCGAGCAGATCCAGACGGCGCAGTACGCGGGTCGCGTTGGGGGCGAGCTGGATGCCGGCGCCGATCTCGGAGAGCCGCCGCGACTGTTCCACGAGGGTCACCTCATGGCCGGCCCGGCGCAGGCTCAGCGTCGCGGTCAGCCCTCCGATGCCCGCGCCCACGACGATCGCTCTCATGGCATGACTCCACTTCGAGGAATGCGCCTTTTTCGGGCTAGGCTCAGGCCGCCCTGATGACGTCGCTGCGGATCGCGGCCGCCCATTCGACCACCAGCAGCTCGTACTCCGCGCGCTCCTGTGACGACAGCGTGCCGCCTGCGCGCATCCAGAGCGCCCGGATCTGCTCGTTCACCTCGGCAGCAGACCGCACGGAACCACGGGTCACGGAATCGGGGGACATGCGCACAAGCCTAGGCGCAAGCACTGACAGTGCGCTACCGGACGGCTACGCACAACGTATGTGATGGGTCACGGATTTCGGGTCGGGCGCCCTGTTGCGGGGCCGCACCGGACGACCGCACACCGGCCGAGGCCGCGGGCGACGGCGGGGGAGCGACCAGTCGCGGCGGGGCGCAGCATCCGTCGTACACGTCGTCGGGGTCGAGGAAGCCGATCTCACCGTCCGGCTCGCCGGACACCGCGCGGTCCGGCAGGGCCACCGTGCCGGGGGCCACACCTGCGCCACGGCAGTGCGGTCCTCGGCCGGCGGATCCCGTGTGTCAGCCCGCCGACTCCGCCGCGTGCGGGCTCAGGACGCCCATCGTGACCAGGGCGATGATGACGATGCCCAGGGCGATGCGATACCAGACGAAGGGCATGAAGCTCTTGGTCGAGATGAACTTCATGAACCACGCGATCACGGCGTAACCGACGACGAAGGCGATCACCGTGGCGAAGATCGTGGGGCCCCAGGAGACGTGATCGCTCTCCAGCGCGTCCTTCAGCTCGAAGAGACCGGAGGCGAGTACGGCCGGGACGGCGAGGAGGAAGGAGTAACGGGCCGCCGACTCGCGCTGGTAGCCCATGAAGAGGCCGCCGCTGATGGTGGCGCCGGAGCGGGAGACGCCGGGGACCAGGGCCATGGACTGGCACAGGCCGAAGATCAGGCCGTCCTTGACGCCGAGATCCTCAAGTCCCTTGCGCTGCTTGGGTGCGCGATGGCGCCCGCCGCTCTCGTCGCGTGCCGCCAGACGGTCGGCGACGCCTATGACGATGCCGACGACGATCAGCATCGTGGCGGTGATGCGCAGATCGCGGAACGGCCCCTCGATCTGGTCCTTGAACAGCAGCCCCAGCACGCCGATCGGGATCGAGCCGACGATCACCAGCCAGCCCATCTGGGCGTCGTGATCGCGGCGCAGTTCCTTGTTGCCGAGAGAACGGGTCCACGTCGAGACGATCCGCCCGATGTCCTTGCGGAAGTAGATCAGCACGGCGGCCTCGGTGCCGATCTGGGTGATCGCGGTGAAGGCCGCCCCGGGGTCCTTCCAGCCCGAGAAGGCCGCGGTCAGGCGCAGATGCGCGCTGGAGGAGACGGGAAGGAACTCGGTCAGCCCCTGGACGAGTCCGAGGATGAGTGATTCGAACCAAGACATGAAGTTACGGCGTCCAAGTGCTGGTCGTGTGACGGGAGTCGGGCGCGCCGCATCACCGGGCGCGGTGATCGGGGTGCGAGGGCAGCGTAACGCCCCGCGGTGACAGCGCGGCCACAGGGGCGGTCAGGCCGCCGTCGGTCCGGTCACCGTCCAGCCGGGGGACTGCGGGTGAGCTGTCAGGTCCTCGTGGCGGACCGTGTCGCCGCAGGCGGTGCAGGTGACCACGGGCAGCAGTTCGTTGCCGCAGCCGTGCTCGACGACCATGGGCCGGTCGTCGTCCCCTCGCACGTGCCGGTCGCCCCAGGCCATGAGGGTCAGCAGTACGGGTTCCAGTTCGAGCCCCGCCTGCGTGGGCCGGTACTCGAAGCGCTGCGGCCGCTCGCTGTAGGCGCGCTTGGTGAGGATCCCGGCGTCGACCAGCCGGCGCAGCCGGGTGGCCAGGATGTCGCGTGGGGCCCCGATGTTGCGCACGAGCTGGTCGAAGCGGTTGTTGCCCAGGCAGACCTCCCGCAACACGAGGAGCGAGTACTTCTCACCGACGAGCGTCAGGGCGTCGGCGATGGAGCAGGGGCGCGGGTCTTTGGTGGCGGCCATGCAGCCCAGTCTAGTAGAGGGTTGGATTTTCAAACTCATCGAACTATGGTGAGTTTGGATTCCCTACTCACTGGTAATCGCCCGCATTCATGGAGGACCGCACCATGCGTGACGCAGTCATCGTCGAAGCCGTACGCACCCCCATAGGCAAGGGCAAGCCCAACGGCGCCCTCGCGCACGTGCACCCCGTCGAACTCCTCGCCCACACCCTCCGCACCCTCGTGGAGCGCTCGGGGGTCGACCCGGCGCTCATCGACGACGTCATCGGCGGAACCGTCGACCAGGTCGGCGAGCAGGCCATGAACACCACCCGTTACGCGGCCCTGTCGGCCGGCTTCCCGGAGACGGTCCCGGCGACCACCGTGGACCGCCAGTGCGGTTCCTCCCAGCAGGCCGTGCACTTCGCCGCGCAGGGCGTGATCGCGGGCGCGTACGACGTAGTCGTCGCCTGCGGGGTGGAGTCCATGAGCCGCGTGCCGATGTGGTCGAACGTCCCCGAGGGCAAGGACCCCTTCGGTCCCGGCGTGGCCGCACGCTACGAGGAGGGCCTGGTCCCGCAGGGCATCAGCGCCGAACTCATCGCCGCCAAGTGGTCGATCAGCCGCGAGCAGATGGACGCGTTCGCCGTCTCCTCGCACCAGAAGGCCGCGGCGGCCTGGGAGAAGGGCCTGTTCGACGCCGAGGTCGCTCCGCTGGAGGGCCTCTCGCGCGACGAGTGCGTCCGCCCGGGCAGCACCCCCGAGATCCTCGCCGGCCTCAAGCCCGCCTACTACGACCCGAACTTCGCCGAACGCTTCCCCCAGATCGAGTGGAACGTCACGGCGGGCAACGCCAGCCCGATCAACGACGGCGCCTCGGCCGTCCTCATCATGTCGAGCGAGACCGCCGAACGCCTGGGCCTGCGCCCCCTGGCCCGCCTGCACAGCTTCGCCGTCACCGGCTCCGACCCGATCCTCATGCTCACCGGCGTCATCCCGGCCACGGAGCAGGTCCTGCGCCGGGCCCACCTGACCCTCGACGACATCGATCTCTTCGAGGTCAACGAGGCGTTCTCCAGCGTGGTCCTGGGCTGGCAGCAGGAGACAGGCGCGGATCCCTCCAAGGTCAACGTCCACGGCGGCGCGATCGCGATCGGCCACCCCCTGGGCGCCAGCGGCACCCGTCTGACGACGACGTTGGTGCACGCGATGCGCGAACGCGGGGCCCGTTACGCCCTGCAGACCATGTGCGAGGCCGGAGGACTGGCCAACGCGATGATCCTGGAGAGGGTGTGACGAGTGCCCGCTCGGGTCGCGCCCGGCCACAGGCGGTCAGGTGCTCAACGGCGTCGCAGTTGATGCCGCTTGCGCCATGCCACGACCACCCCCGCCAATCCCGGCAGGGCGATCGCGGCCATGGCGATCAGGAACGCCGGCGACGTGGGCGCTGAAGCCCGCGCCCCGGCGACGACGTACGCGGCGGTGTTCGGGATCGACCCGAGCGCCGTCGCGACGAGGAACGGCATGTACCCCATACGGGAGACCGCGGCGCAGTAGTTCGCCGCCCAGAACGGCACGCCGGGGAACAACCGGGCCGCCAGCATCGAGCGGAACCCGTGCCGGCTCAACTGCCCGTCCGCCGCCTTCAGCCACCGCCCCCGCAGCAGCGGCCGCAGCGCGTCCTGACCGAGCATCCGGCCCAGGCCGAAGGCGATCCCGGCCCCGAGCACCGTGCCGGCCAGGGCGGACGCGAGCCCGAGCTGCGACCCGAAGAGCGCGCCGGCGCCGAGATTCAGCAGCGGCCGGGGCACGAAGGCCACCGTGCACAGCCCGTACGCCACCCCGAACACGACCGCGGCCGCGAACCCGCCGAGCTGGGGCGGCCAGCCGTCCGAGAGCAGTCTCTGTGGCTCGAAGAGCAGGACCGTGGACGCGGCGCCCGCGAGCAACACGACAAGCAGGGCGAGCCGGGACCACGGTGACAGCAGCACTCTCGTGCAGCGGGCGGTGAGACCCACCGGAGCGGGGACGGGGAGAGCGAACTCCGTGGCGATGGCCGGGGGAGTGGCCGTGGCGGTGCCCCCAGAGCGGGTGGTGGCATCGAGCATCCAGTGACGGTAACCGACGCGGAGGTGTGAGCGCCGTACGGATGCCGTCGGTTGTGCGGGCGGGCGGCGACGGGCGGTGACAAAAAACCGTTCGACGTGGGACGACGCGTCGGACATGATCTGCGTCATGTTCCGGTACGCCTTCGCTCTCGCAGCATCCGCAGTCGCGGATGCGCCGAAGGCTGCCGTTCCCGTCTTCCTGGCCGCCGCAGACGGCGCCCGAAGCTGACCCTTCCCGGATCGTCCGGCGGACCCCGCAGGGGGAGGGTCGGCGAGTCCTCGGGGTCCCGTACTTCCGCGAACACGAAGAGGCTTCGAGGTTCAGCCATGTCCAAAACCGCTTACGTGCGCACCAAGCCGCACCTGAACATCGGCACGATGGGTCACGTCGACCACGGCAAGACCACCCTGACAGCCGCCATCACCAAGGTCCTCTCCGAGCGCGGGAGCGGCACGTTCGTGCCGTTCGACCGCATCGACCGCGCCCCGGAGGAGGCCGCGCGCGGGATCACCATCAACATCGCGCACGTCGAGTACGAGACCGACACCCGGCACTACGCGCACGTGGACATGCCGGGCCACGCCGACTACGTCAAGAACATGGTCACCGGGGCCGCGCAGCTCGACGGGGCGATCCTCGTCGTCTCCGCGCTCGACGGGATCATGCCGCAGACCGCCGAACACGTGCTGCTCGCGCGGCAGGTGGGCGTCGACCACGTGGTGGTCGCCCTCAACAAGGCGGACGCGGCCGACGAGGAACTGGTCGAGCTCGTCGAGCTGGAGGTCCGCGAGCTGCTCACCGCGCACGGCTACGGCGGCGACGCCGTGCCCGTCGTACGGGTCTCGGGGCTCAAGGCGCTGGAGGGCGACCCGCGCTGGACGGCGTCGATCGAGGCGCTGCTCGACGCGGTGGACACCTACGTGCCCATCCCCGAGCGCTATCTGGACGCGCCGTTCCTGATGCCCGTGGAGAACGTGCTGACCATCACCGGTCGCGGGACCGTGGTGACGGGCGCGGTCGAGCGGGGCACCGTGCGGGTCGGCGACCGGGTCGACGTGCTCGGCGCCGCCGTGGAGACGGTGGTGACCGGCGTCGAGACCTTCGGCAAGCCGATGGAGGAGGCGCAGGCCGGGGACAACGTGGCCTTGCTGCTGCGGGGTGTCCCACGGGACGCCGTCCGGCGGGGTCATGTCGTGGCCGCGCCCGGCAGCGTGGTGCCCAGCCGTCGCTTCACCGCGCAGGTGTATGTGCTCTCGGCGCGGGAGGGCGGGCGTACGACGCCCGTCTCCACCGGGTACCGGCCGCAGTTCTACATCCGTACGGCGGATGTCGTGGGGGACGTCGACCTCGGTGAGGTTGCTGTCGCCCGGCCGGGCGAGCGGGTCGTCATGACCGTGGAGCTGGGTCGGGACGTGCCGCTTGAGGCCGGGCTCGGGTTCGCCATTCGTGAGGGTGGGCGGACTGTGGGGGCGGGGACTGTGACTGCCGTCGTGTGAGGGTGGTTGCGGTGTGTGGGGGAGTGCGGGCCGGTTGTGGCTGGTCGCGCAGTTCCCCGCGCCCCCGACGGGGCGCTCTCGCCCAGGCACAATGACAGGATGACCGAGTCCCTGCCCGTCGCCCGTACCGTCGATCACGGGTTCGCCAAGCTGATGCCTGACGTGGATCGGGAGCGGGCCTGGTTGCTGACCGTGGACGGGGCTCCGCAGTCGTACGTCGATCTGGACGAGCCGACGCATCTGGAGTTCGAGTACGCGCGGCGGCTCGGGCACGTCCTGGACTGCGTCGGGGAGCCGGGACGGGCGCTGGACGCCGTACACCTCGGTGGGGGTGCTCTGACACTGCCGCGGTATCTGGCCGCTTCCCGGCCGGGGTCGCGGCAGGACGTCGTCGAAGCCGACCGGGCGCTGTTGGAGCTGGTCGTCGAGCAGTTGCCGATGGCCGACGGGGCTGGGATCGCGTTGCACGCGGCTGATGCGCGGGAGTGGCTGGAAAAGGCTCCGGCCGACTCCGCCGATGTGGTGGTCGCCGATGTCTTCGGGGGGTCCCGGGTTCCCGCGCATCTCACGTCCTTGGAGTACGCCCGAGAGGCCGCGCGCGTGCTCAGGGGCGACGGTGTCTATCTCGCGAACCTCGCCGACGGGGCACCCTTCGCCTTTCTACGGTCCCAACTCGCCAACTTCGCCGAGATGTTCGAGGAGCTGGTGCTGATCGCGGAGCCCGGTGTGCTGCGCGGGCGGCGGTTCGGGAACGCGGTGCTCGTCGCCGCGCGTCAGCCTCTCGACACGGCGGCCCTGGCCCGGCGTACGGCGGCCGACGCCTTTCCCGCCCGGGTCGAACACGGCGCCGGGCTGCGTAAGTTCATCGGTACGGCGCGGCCGGTGCGGGACACCGAGGCCGTGGCGTCACCCGAGCCCCCCGACGGGGCGTTCGGCATCGGCTGACCCGGTCGCGGCGACCTGGGTCACCTGCTTGGTGCTCCGGCGCAGGTTGCGGACGTCCGGTACGCACAGGACGGCCGCCGTGACGGCCGCGATCAGGCCCGAGCAGCCCCACAGGGCCGCGGAGCGTCCGAACGCCGACTCGGCGGGACCGGCCACCGCCGCCGCGAGCGGCATGAGGGCGACCGAGCCGAACCAGTCGTAGGCCGAGACCCGGGAGAGCTTGTCCTCCGGTATCTCCTGGTGCAGGGCGGTCATCCAGGAGACGCCGAACACCTCGACGGTCGCGCCGGCCACGAACATCGCCGTGCACAGGAGGGGCACCGAGACCGGTACCGCGAGTGCGGCGGACGGCAGGGCCATCGGGAACACGCAGAGGATGCCCACGAACAGCAGCCGGCGCGGTTTCCAGCGGGTCATGAGGAGGGCGCCGACGACCGTGCCCGCGCCGAAGAAGCCGAGAGCCACGCCCCAGGGGCCCGCTCCGCCCAGGTGGTCCCGGGCGACGAGCGGGCCGTAGACAGCGTCGGCGGCGCCCAGGACCGCGTTGGCCACGGAGAACTGGACGACGATGCCCCACAGCCACGGCCTGCCCGCGACCTCCCGCCAGCCGTCGCGGAGGTCGGCGAGCATGCCGGCACCCGGTTCGCGGGCCGGAATGTGACTGACGTCGAGGAAGGAACGCAGCGAACCGGCGACCGCGAACGCGACGGCGTCGGCCGCGAGCACCCAGCCCGGTCCCACCGCGGCTACCAACGCACCGCCGAGGGCGGCACCGCCCAGTGCGGCGCCCTGCATCGCCATCCGGAACACCGCGAAGGCCCGCCCTGCCTGTTCGCCGCTCACCGAGGACAGCAGCATGCCCTCGGCGGCCGGGCTGAAGAACGCGTGGCCTGTTCCGCCGAGGGCGGTCAGCAGCATCATCTGCCACAGCCTGGGCTCGCCGGTCAGGCCGAGGACGGCGAACGCGCCCTGGGAGAGACAGTTGAGGGTGTTGGCCGCGACCATCACGCGATGCCGGGGCAGGCGGTCCGCCACGGCGCCGCCGATCAGCAGGAACACCACCAGCGGGAGGGTGCGGGCGGCGGCCACCAGGCCCACGTCGCCGCTGTCACCGCCCGCCTCCAGCACGGCGAACGCGGCGGCGATCAGGGCGCCGTTGCTGCCGAGGTTGGTCACGAACGCGGCGGCGGTCAGCAGGCCGTAGTTGCGGCTCGCCCAGGCGGGTCGGCGGGCGCGGGAGGTGTCGGCGGAGGGGGGCACCGGCTGACTATCGCCGCCCGGGTGGCGCCTTGCCAAACCGTTTGCAGGCCAGATCGGGAGCCCGCCCGTCCGGGTCGGCGTGTGCGGCAAGGAGACGCCGATCACTGGGACCGGGCCTGGTCAGCGCGATCTACTCGTGGGTAACCTCCGGGTATGAGCGCAGACCAGATGTCCGTCGGCGAGATGCTCGCCGCCACCGTGCCCATGGTGCGGACCCTGAACCTCGAGTTCCTGGAGACCGGCCCGGAGAAGGTCGTGGTCGCCCTGCCCGACCAGGGCGAGTTCCACAACCACGTGGGCGGACCGCACGCCGGGGCGATGTTCACGCTCGCCGAGTCGGCCAGCGGGGCGGTCGTCCTGGCCGCGTTCGGCGACCAGCTCTCGCGCGCGGTTCCGCTCGCCGTCAATGCGGAGATCGCCTACCGCAAGCTCGCGATGGGCCCGGTGACGGCCACGGCGACCCTGGGCCGCCCGGCCTCCGAGGTGGTCGCCCAGCTCGACGCCGGGGAGCGCCCCGAGTTCCCGGTCACGATCGAGATCCGCAGGGCGGACGGGGCGGTCACCGGTGAGATGACGGTGGTGTGGACCCTGCGTCCGAACGGCTGAGCGCGGGTCGCTGCGCGGCCTGGGGAAGCGGGGCGTGAGCGTCGGTCGGGTGGGCGGGTGGGCGGGAGAGGGCCAAGGCGGTCGGGGGTCTGGCCTTCGGGCGGACGGCGTGGGTGCGGTGCGCCATCCCTCGGGTCGTTGAACGGCCGCTCCACGGGCCGTCGTGGCTGGTGCTGCCAAACGCCGTCATTGGTCGCTGGGCTCGGGTCGCCGCGCCCGCCGCGGTGGCTCGGGTTTCGCCGGCCGGTGCTCTTTCAGCCGCCGTCGTTCAGGCAGCCGCCCGCCGCCCGCCGCCCGCCGCCCGCCGCCCGCCGCTGGTCGCTGGTCGCTGGGCTCGGGGCGCCGCCCCCGCCCTCGCCGCCGTGGCTCGGGTTTGCCGGCCTGCGCGGCTCCGGCCGTCGTCGTTCAGGCGGCTGGCCGCCGCTGGGCGCTGTGGGGCGGGTCGCCGGTCGTCGTTCCCGCGGTAGCCGTGGCTCGGGGCGCCGCCCCGGCCTCCGCCACCGTCCCTCAGGCGGCCAGCCTGCGCCCCCCTCCCGCCCCCTCGCCGCTCTCCAGCTCCGCCACGAACCCCTTGAGCCAGTCGGTGAACTCCGGGCCCAGGTCGGGGCGGGCGCAGGCGAGGCGGACCACTGTGCGGAGGTAGTCCGCCTTGTCGCCGGTGTCGTAGCGGAGGCCGCCGAAGACCACCCCGTGGACCGTTCCGCCCGCCGCCAGTTCCTGGAGTGCGTCGGTGAGCTGGATCTCGCCGCCGCGGCCCGGCGCGGTGCGGTCCAGGACGTCGAAGACCGCTGGGTCGAGGACGTAGCGGCCGATCACGGCGTAGGCGCTCGGGGCGGTCTCGGGGGCGGGCTTCTCCACGAGGCCGGTCACACGGACCACGCCCTCTTCCTCGGTCGGCTCCACCGCCGCGCAGCCGTAGAGGTGGATCTGCTCGCGTGGCACCTCCATGAGGGCGACCACGCTCCCGGCGTACCGGTCGCGGACGTCGAGCATCGTGCTGAGCAGGGTCTCGCGCGGGTCGATCAGGTCGTCGCCGAGGAGGACGGCGAAGGGCTGGTAGCCGACGTGGCGGCGGGCGCAGAGCACCGCGTGGCCGAGGCCGAGCGGCTCGCCCTGACGGATGTGGTGGATGCTGGCCAGGCGCGCGGGATCGCGCACGGCGTCGAGCCGTACCGCGTCGCCCTTGGCCGCGAGGGCCTGCTCCAGCTCGAAGGCGTGGTCGAAGTGGTCCTCGATGGCCCGCTTGTGCCGGCCGGTGACCATCAGTACGTCGTCGAGCCCGGCCGCTGCGGCCTCCTCGACCACGTACTGGATGGCCGGCTTGTCGACGACCGGGAGCATCTCCTTCGGCGTCGCCTTGGTCGCCGGCAGGAACCGGGTTCCGAGCCCGGCTGCCGGGACGACCGCCTTGCGGACGGTGCGGGCGGGGACAGTGGTGTCGGTCGTGTGGGGGACGATCATGCGGATCATGCTGCGTCACGGGGTTGAGAGCACGCAGGGAGAAGCCTGGGAGGCTGCTGTGGACCCGGCCGGGGCGGGAGATTTCGCATGCCAAGCATCCGGTCCCGGGCGCAACCAGGACGCCCGCTTCCCGATTAATTTCGAATACGGGTGCGGATACCGGCGGTAACTTTTCTGAAGTGGCCTCTTTTTGAACATGCGTCACTCCACCTTCTTGTTTGCTGTGCGCCAATTGTGCGAAGGTGAGCGCCGCCCCGGCAGCCGGGTCACATCTGACGCGGCATAGGTATGCACCAATCAGGCGCCTGCTTTCCGAGGACGCGCATATTCCATGCCGTCCTGCGGCTTGGAAGGAATCGGTCCCGTGCAATCCGCTTTCCCCCCACGACCCCCTTACCCGCCACGTCCCGGATCGAGTCCCGCGGAGTCCGACCGCAATCTCCTGGCCCGGCTGGCGGAGAACAGCGTGGACGGCCATGCCGTCGCGCTCCTGATGGCGCGACACTGGCAGGCGACCTACGAATACTCGGTCATCTGTCTCGCCTCCTGGTCGGGTTCGGCCTCGATGGCGGCCGCGGCGGCATTTCATCGCGTGCTCGGCCGCGCGGGTGAGGGCGCACTGCGTCCCCAACTTCTCGTCGCCGTGAGGGAGTTCGTCAAGGAGTGGGCCGCGGACGACGAAATCTCCGCCGTACTGCCGGAACTTCGCAAGACGATCGGCGCCCGTGGTCTACGCGCGGCGAGGTCCGTCACCCCCGAAAGGCGACTGCTCGCCGAGCGCGCATTCCGGGCCCTTCCCGGGGCTTCCCAATGCCTGCTGTGGCATGCCGAGGTCGAGGCCGAACCCATATCCGTACCGGCCGGTCTGCTGGGTGTGGACGCGGCCCGCGCGGCGGCCGCCCTGGAACAGGCGCGCGAGCAATTCCGTACCGGCTGCGTCCGT
The DNA here is from genome assembly GCF_040607335.1 of Streptomyces sp. NPDC005303. Taxonomy (NCBI): domain Bacteria; kingdom Bacillati; phylum Actinomycetota; class Actinomycetes; order Kitasatosporales; family Streptomycetaceae; genus Streptomyces; species Streptomyces sp. NPDC005303. Next base: position 67,549 of record NZ_JBEXGM010000027.1, read on the forward strand.
GCCCACCGGGAACTCGCGCCCACCAGTGAATGCCGCTTCTACAATCGTCTCCTGGATGTCCCGATTCGTCGGGGCGGGGACCTTCTGTCCGATGTCCGTAAACATCTGGCGGAATGTCGGTACTGCCGCCATGCCGCCGAACAGCTCAGCCATTTCGAGGGCGGTCTCGAGGTGCTGCTCGCCGAGACGGTGCTCGGCTGGGGCGCCCACCGCTATCTCGACTCGCGGCCCGCGCGTGCCGCCGAACCTCCGGCCCCGGTCCGGCCCGGCGCTGCCCGCACGAAGCCCCACGGTCGCCACCGGCCCGTTCCGGCACAATCCCACGCACAACCGCGCAAGAGTGCCCGGGCTGTCCTCGTGGGCGCTGGTCTGACCTCCCTTGCCCTGCTCGCGACGGTGCTGGTCGTCAAGGGCTGGTCCGAGGACGGCGGTGTTCCCACGCCCGGCGCCACCTGGGGCGCGGTGAGCGGCAACACCGTACGGCCGAGCCCGTCGGAGATCTCCCAGGACGCCGGGTCGCCGTCCACGGCCTCCATGAGCAACCCCGTCGAGGTCGGCCACGGAAGGCTCCGCAGCGCTGACGCCGGCCTGTGCCTCGACACCCGCCACGCGCAGATCGCGGACGGTACGAAGGCCGTGCTGGCGAAGTGCTCCTCCGCCGGGTCCCAGCAGTGGACGTACCAGGAGGACGGACTGCTGCGCAGCGCGGCCGACCCCGGACTCTGTCTCGACTCGGACACCGGGAAGCGGTCGGTCGTGGTCACCGACTGCCTGACCCGTACGGGAGAGGTCCGCTACGACCTCACCGTGCGCGGCGAACTGCTGCTGCGCCGCGGCAAGGGGCTCCTGGTCGCGCCCGGCAAGGGCGAGAGCGTCGTCGTCACCGAGCGCAACGGCTCGAAGGAGCAGCGCTGGCTGCTGGAGTCCGCCGAGCAGGGCACGCCGGCCCAACAAGGCACGCAGTCACCGCAGGACACGGAGTCCGGCCAGCCCTCAGGGGGGCCGGGCGGGGATCCGGGCCCGCCCGATCTCGACCCGGCCCCGCACTCCGGTCCCGACGCGCACCCCGACCAGAGCCCCGGTCGGCCCTCGGACCGGAACGGAAGCCCGCCCGGGCAGTACGGCACGCGGGTGGCCCAGGTCGACCACAGCGACCCGCAGCCGGCGAGTCCGGCCTTGCCTGCCGCGCCTGTCGACCAGGCCGCTTCGGCGGTGGGCGCGGTCGTGGACACCGCGACATCGGTGACGGCACTCGGCACCGCCACCCTGGATGTACTCGGTGCCGGTGCGGGGCGGGGAACGGGCGGCTGAGCCGGTGCTCCGGACGCCGGTTCCCGTGACCCGGTAGGCTGCCACGGCGTGCGTCGGTAGTTGGCGCGCGCCGGGAACGCGACTTGGGAGGAACCGGCGTTGCACGTCCAGGAATGGCTCGACACCGTGCCCCCGGCCGCCGTCTACGCCCTGGTGGGCCTGGTCATCGGCCTGGAGAGCCTGGGCATCCCGCTGCCCGGAGAGATCATCCTGGTGTCGGCCGCGCTGCTGTCCTCGCAGCACGCGGGGATCAACCCCGTGGTGCTCGGCGCGTGCGCCAGCGTCGGGGCGGTCGTCGGTGACTCCATCGGCTACGCGATCGGACGCAAGGGCGGCCGGCCGCTGCTCACCTGGCTCGGCAACAAGTTCCCCAGACACTTCAGCGAGGGCCATGTCGCCACGGCGGAGCGGTCCTTCGAGAAGTGGGGCATGTGGGCGGTGTTCTTCGGCCGCTTCGTCGCGCTGCTGAGGATCTTCGCCGGTCCGCTCGCCGGTGTGCTGCGGATGCCGTACTGGAAGTTCCTGATCGCCAACGTGCTGGGCGGGATCATCTGGGCGGGCGGTACGACGGCCGTCATCTACTACGTCGGGATCGTCGCGGAGTCCTGGCTGAAGAGGTTCTCGTGGCTCGGGCTGGTACTCGCCGTGCTGATCGGTCTGACCTCGATGCTCGTGCTCAAGCGCAAGGCGAGGAAGGCGACGGCTCAGCTCGCGGCAGCCGAACGGGAGACCGTCGCGGCCGCCGACTGAGCCTCACATGTTCACGCATTCACGGCTTCTCGTGCACCTCGTGGTGGGCCTTGGCCAGGTCCGCGTAGAGCGTCCCGTTCAGGGTGACCCCCTGGCGCTCCTCCTCCGTCAGCTCCCGCCGCACCTTCGCCGGTACGCCCGCCACCAGCGAACCGGGCGGGACCTGCATCCCCTGCGGTACCAGTGCCTGGGCCGCGACCAGGGAACCAGCCCCGATCACCGCGCCGTTCAGCACCGTCGCGCCCATGCCGATCAGGCAGTCGTCCTCGACCGTCGCGCCGTGCACGACCGCGTTGTGGCCGACCGAGACGCGCTCGCCGATCGTCACCGGGAAGCCGGGGTCGGCGTGAATCGTGCAGTTGTCTTGAATGTTGCTGTGGGCGCCGACTGAGATGCGTTCTACGTCGCCGCGGGCCACCGCGCCGTACCAGAGACTCGCCCCCGCCTGAAGCGTCACGTCTCCGATCACCGTCGCATTGGGCGCCACGAAGGCATCCCCGTCGATCTTCGGTTCCCTTCCGCCGATGCCCGTGATCAACGCCTTGTGCGCCATTTCGCCTCCTGGTTCGAGATAACCCGAACCGTACGCCACCCGGTGGGGCGAAGATCACAAGCCCGCCATCTCATCCGGGCGCCGTGGGCTCAGTACGGTGAGGTCGTGCCGAAGAGTAAGAACACGTTCTCATCCTGGCGGGGCCGCCTCGTCCAGCGTGCCGTCCACGCGGGCTGGGCCTGGGTGCAGCGAACGGGCTCCGTCACCGCCGAGCGCCCGGGGCGCTTCCGCTTCGGCGCGCTGGGGGCGCACACCCGGCTGGCCTTTCCGCTCGGCACGGTGTTCGGTGAGCCGTGGATCCATGTCGGCTCGCACTGCATCGTCGGTGAGCAGGTCACCCTCACCGCCGGCCTGATGCCCGACCTCGACCTCGGGCCCGAGCCGATCCTGCGCATCGGCGACGGGGTCGTGCTCGGGCGCGGCAGCCACGTCATCGCCGACACCACGGTCACCATCGGCAGCGACTGCTACTTTGGGCCCTATGTCTACGTGACGTCCACAAACCACTCCTACGACGATCCCCACGAGCCCATCGGCAAACAGTGGCCGCGGATGGAGCCGGTGGAGATCGGTTCGGGGTGCTGGATCGGGACCGGGGCGGTGATCCTGCCGGGGGCGAGGATCGGGCGAAACGTCGTGGTCGCGGCCGGGGCCGTGGTCCGGGGTGTGGTGCCGGACCACGCCGTGGTGGCGGGGGCGCCCGCCCGTGTCGTACGGCGATGGACCGTGGAGGAGGGGTGGCAGCCACCGCTTCGCACACCGGCGCCGGTGCCGATACCTCCGGGGGCTACGGCGGAGCAGCTGAACGCGCTGGCCGGGTTGGATGCGGAGACGGCCGCGAAGCTGGCGGAGTTGGACTGAAGGTGCGTTCGGGGGTGCCAGGGGTGGTTCCCCTGGGGGGGCGTTGCGGCATCACCCCGTTGCCAGGAGCACGGTGCCCAGCAGGGCCAGGCCTGCCCCCGCGGCCTGGAGGGTCCGTAGTCGTTCACTGAGGAAGCCTCGGGCTGCCAGGGCCGTCACCACCGGGTAGAGGGAGGCCAGTACCGCGGCCACCGTCACCGGGCCGAGCCGGGCAGCCACCGAGTACGTGCCGTTGGCCGCCACGTCCGCGAGGCCGACGAAGGCCAGTGCGGGCAGGGTCTGCCAGGGGAAGCCGGTTTCCGGGAGGGCGGGGTTACCCCGGCGGACCGAGACCAATAGGGCGGCCCCACCCACCGCCACGTTGACCAGTCGCTGTACGAACAGGGCGAGGAACAGGCCGGTGACGGTCGTGGACGCCTCCGCGATCAGGGCGAACACCGCGCCGAAGCCGAGAGCCGCGACCAGGGTGAGGGCGATGGCCCGGCGTTGTACCGGAGCTCCGCGCAACTGGGGACCGCCCGCCAGGATCACTCCGGTGACGGCCACCGCGATGCCAGCGGCCTGTACCAGCCCGGGACGCTCGCCGAGGAAGAGGCCGACGCCGACCGGGACCGCGACGCTCAGTGTGCCCAGCGGGGAGACGACTCCCATCGGGCCCAGCGCGAGCGCCTTGTAGAAGCAGATCAGGGCGACCGGCCCGGCCAGTCCCGCGGCGAACGCGAACCACAGCCGGGGCCCCGCCTCGCTCCAGCCGCCCGTCGCCACCACGATCGCGCCGAGGACGGCCGCCGCGATCCCCTGCGACACGGCCACCACCGTGAGCGCCGGGAGCCGTCGGGTCAACACCCCGCCGCCGAAGTCGGCCAGGCCCCACAGCAGGCTGGTGGCCAGGGCGAAGAATGCTGTCACGACTCGCCTCGCAGTACAGTTCGGTGAACGATCGGGTGCACCCCACCGTAGTTCATTCAATTGCACTGTGTCATACAGAATATTGGACGTGACGTGTCGGACCTCGACCTCCTGACCCAGTCCCTGGCGCGCAACGTCAAGCGCTGGCGGACCGAGCGCGGCTTCACCCTGGACGCCCTCGCCGCCCGGGCCGGGGTCAGTCGCGGCATGCTGATCCAGATCGAGCAGGCCCGCACCAACCCCAGCCTCGGCACGGTGGTGAAGATCGGCGACGCTCTCGGGATCAGCATCACCACGCTCCTCGACTACGAGCAGGGACCCAAAGTGCGGGTCGTCCCGCCCGAGCAGGTGGTGCGGCTGTGGGGCACGGACGCGGGCAGCTGGAGCCGACTGCTCGCGGGTGCGGAGGCCCCCGGCCCGTTGGAGATGTGGGAGTGGCGGATGATGCCGGGGGAGAGCAGCCGGTCGGATCCGCACCCCGCCGGGACGGTCGAGATCCTGCATGTCACTGAGGGCGAGATGACCCTGACCGTCGACGGCGTCGAACACCGGGTCCCCGCCGGGGCGAGCGTCACCTTCGAGGCCAACGCCGAGCATGTGTACGCCAATCAGGGCGACGTACCCGCGCAGTGGATGCTGGCGGTCTCGGTGCCGGCGGTGCCGTGAGCGGCTGTTAGCGTGCCGCCATGGACGCACCCATCGGACACTTCGACCACGCCACTGCCGCCCCCGCCGCCCTCGACGAGCTGATCCGCCCGGTCGCCGACGCCGTACGCCACTGGAGCGGCAGCGTCCCCGCCGAGCAGATCGTGTACGTCGACACCGACCCGCGGTGGGCCGACACCGCGGTCTTCGTGGAGCACTACGGCCAGGAGCTCCTGGAGCAGTCGGCGAACTGTGTGGTGGTGGCCGGCAAGCGCGGTGGTGAGACCACTCTCGCCGCGTGCCTGGTGTTGTCCACCACCCGGGTCGACGTCAACGGGATCGTGCGCCGCCGACTCGGTGCCCGGAAGGCCTCGTTCGCCTCGACGGACACGGCGACGGGGGAGACCGGCATGGAGTACGGCGGCATCACCCCGATCGGACTCCCCGTGGACTGGCCGCTGTTGGTCGACTCGGCCGTGCTCGACCTGCCGTACGTCCTGGTCGGCAGCGGGCGGCGACGGGGCAAGCTGCTGGTGCCGGGCAAGGCGTTCGGGGAACTGCCGGGCGCGGTGGTGCTGGAGGGGCTCGGCGTCGCCTGACCTGGCCGCAGCGTTCCGAGGTCGGGCCGCAGTGTCCCGAGGTCGGGCCGCAGCGACCCGGCGTCCGGCCGCAGCGACCGTATGTCAGGCCATTGCGGCCCGACCTCAGCCTCAGGTCGCGACGCCGTGACCTCGGGCCGCAGCGTTCCGGTGCCCTGAAGGCCGTACCGAAACCGACGTTTCGGCTGTCCGGGTCGCAGCCCGGCCTCAAGCCGTGACGCCCTGGCCTCAGGCCGCGGCGTCCTCGCCCCGAACCGGCGAGTGGTGGGCAAGGGCGTGATGCGGGTCGGCCTCGCCCGGGACCGGCGCCGGATCGGCGTGCACCAGGGCCGCCGTGAGGCGGGGCACCGCGTGCAGCAGGGCGTGCTCGGCCTCGACGGCGACCGCGTGCGACTGGCGTACCGTCAGCTCGCCGTCCACCACGACCGCCACCTCCGCGCGCAGCCGGTGCCCGATCCAGCGCAGCCTCAACTCGCCCACCCCGCGCACGCCCTCGACCTCACGCAGCGCGCCCTCGGCCCGGTCCACCAGCTCCGGATCGACGGCGTCGAGCACGCGCCGGAACACCTCGCGCGCCGCATCCCGCAGGACCAGCGTGATCGCGGCCGTGATCGCCAACCCCACGATCGGATCGGCGAGTTGCCAGCCCAGGGCCGAGCCACCGGCGCCGATGAGCACGGCCAGTGAAGTGAACCCGTCGGTGCGGGCGTGCAGTCCGTCCGCCACCAGTGCGGCCGAGCCGATGTCCCGGCCCACCCAGATGCGGTAGCGGGCCACCCACTCGTTGCCCGCGAAGCCCACCAGCGCGGCCGCGGCGACCGCCGGAACGTGCGCCACGGGACGCGGGTCGAGCAGCCGGTCGACCGCCGCCCACCCGGCGAAGGCCGCGCTCGCGGCGATCGTCAGCACGATCGCGATGCCCGCGAGATCCTCGGCGCGGCCGTAGCCGTATGTGAAACGCCGGGTGGCCGCGCGCCGGCCCAGCACGAAGGCGATGCCCAGCGGTACGGCGGTCAGCGCGTCCGCCGCGTTGTGCACGGTGTCGCCGAGCAGTGCGACGGACCCGGACACGGCCACGACGACCGCCTGCATCAGCGCCGTGACACCCAGCACCGCCAGCGAGACCCACAGGGCACGCATGCCGCGGGCGGAGGACTCCAGGGCGGGGTCGAGCTTGTCGGCGGTCTCGTGGGAGTGGGGGGTGAGGAGGTGGGCGAGGCGGTGGCTCCGGTGCTCGTGCGGGTGAGGATGTTCGTGCGGGTGAGGATGTGCGTGGTGGTGGCCGCTCACGTGAAGCCCCTTCCGATGCGCGCGGTGGTGGACGTACCGAGCCCACGGAGCCATTATGTGCGTATGAGCGCACGCATGCACCTATCAACTGCGCACGATGCGCACCCGCGCACCCCCGGCGAGGAGCAGTTCGCCCTAGCCGCCGAGATCCTCGCCCTGCTCGGCGACCGCACCCGCCTCACCCTGCTGCACGCCCTGACCGGTGGAGAGGCCGATGTCACCACCCTCACGGAGACGTGCGGGGCGGCCCGCCCGGCGGTCAGCCAGCATCTTGCGCGGCTCCGGCTGGCCGGGCTGGTGAACACGCGGAAGGAGGGGCGCCGGGTGATCTACGCGCTGCGCGACGGCCACCTGCGCCGGCTGGTCGACGAGGCCCTCAACGTGGCCGACCACCGGCTCAGCGACCGGCCGGTGCACGACTGAGTCGGCAGTTCGTGAGGGATCAGTACGCGGCCGCCGTGCCGAGATACTGCTCGGCGAAGGCCGCGGCGGCGGTCGGTGACGTGAACAGGCGGCGGAGGCGGGCGAACGTGGTGCCCGCGCGGTACTCGTCGCCCGACGAGGTGCCGTGGTAGACCTCGGAGAGCCACTGGGAGAACTCCTGGTAGTCCCATACCCGCCGCAGACAGGCCTCCGAGTAGCCGTCGAGGCCGCTCCCGTCGCTTTTGTCGAGGTAGGCGACGAGCGCGTCGCCGAGCAGGAAGGCGTCGTGCAGGGCGAGGTTCATGCCCTTCGCCGCTATCGGGGCGGTGAGGTGGGCGGCGTCGCCCGCGAGGAAGAGGCGGCCGAACGTCATGGGCTCGACCACGTAGTTGTGCATGTCGAGGACGCGCTTCTCGATCAGCCGCCCCTCGGTGAGCGGAGGGGCGCCGTCCGCGCTCAGGCGCTGCTGGAGTTCGGCCCAGACGCGTTCGTGGGACCAGTTCTCGGGGTCGTCGCCGGGCGGGCACTCCAGGTAGTAGCGGGTGACCTCGGGGCTGCGGGCCATGTGCCCGGCGAAACCGTTCGGGTGGATGCCGAACAGGACGCAGTCTGAGGACGGCGGTGCCTCGGCGAGCAGGGCCAGCCAGCCGATGCCGTAGTCGTGCCGGGCGATGGTCGTGGTCTCCGGAAGGACCGTACGGCTCACCCCCCGGGCCCCGTCGCAGCCCGCCACGAACTCGCACTGCACCAGCTGCCGTTCACCCGTGTCGGCGTCGGTGTACGACACGGACGGCCGGGGCGACTCCACGTCGTGCAGCCGGACGTCCTGGACGCCGAAGCGGATCTCGCCGCCCCTCGCGTCGGCGTACTCGCGGACCAGGTCGGTGACCAACAGGGGCTGGGGGTAGACGAAGTGGTGCTGTCCCGTCAGCTCGCCGTAGGCGAAGGGGAAGCGTTCACCGGCGAAGCGGAACTCGCACTCGGTGTGCAACTGGGCACGCTCCAGCAGGGCGTCGGCGAGACCGCGCCGCTGCAGACCCCGTACGGCCCACTCCTCGATGACGCCCGCGCGGGGCCGCTGCTCGATGAACTCGCGGGTCTCCACCTCCAGGACGAGGCAGTCGACCCCGGCGGCCCGCAGGATGTTGCCGATCGTCAGCCCGGCGGGTCCGGCGCCGACTATGACGACCGGAAAGCGCTGTGGGGCACCGGAGTTGGGGTTGAAGGTCACCCGGTCATTATGTCGACGCCCAAGCGCTTTGCAGATTCTCAGGAATGTGGAAGCCGGGTCAGCCCAGACGGGGGATCTCGATCGCCGGGCACCTGTCCATCACCATGTCGAGGCCGGCGGCGCGGGTGCGGTCGTACGCGGGCTCGTCGATGACGTCGAGCTGGAACCACACCGCCTTCGCACCCTTGGCCACGGCCTCGTCGGCGACCGCTCCCGCCAGGTCGCTGTTCACGAACACGTCGACCACGTCCACGTCGAAGGGGATGTCCGCGAGGGAGGCGTACCCCTGCTCGCCGTGCACGGTCTCCGCCTTGGGATGGACCGGCACGATCCGCTTGCCGTGGCGCTGGAGCACCTCGGCGACCCGATAGGCCGCGCGTCCCTGGTTCGACGACAGGCCCACGACGGCCCAGGTGTCGCCGAGTTCGGTGAGGATCTTGCGAATCGTCGCTGGGTCGCCGTACACGTCGGATCTCCTCGGGAAGGGGGGCACTGCGGTATGCGATGGGAGAACACCGACAGCGGACCGGATCTTCCCTCACCCGCAGGGCGACACGCGCCCTCGTGCGGGCGGCCCCCGGCGCTCTTCCTGCCCCTGGTGGCCGAAATACCGGTCAGTCACCTGCGCAGGGCCTTGCGCCCGCCTACGCTCGCCCCGTGCTGCGCATCACCGACGCCCGAACCGGCGAGACCGTCGACGCCGTCCCCGCCCTCAGGGGCCTGACCCGAGTCGAGGCCCATGTACCGGGCTACGACACCTCCGCCCTCCGCATCCTGCTCGTCGCCGACGTCCTCGTCAGGGCCCTGGAGATCGGCGGCACGCCCGTGTGGGCGCTGCTCACCGGCGCCCGCGAACAGGCGGAGCTGCACGCCGGCGCCGCCGCCCTGGGCATCCGGCCCTTCGAGGACCGCAGGGACGTAGGCCCCGGCTGGGGCGAGTCCCAGGCCGTCCACGTGGTGGGAGCGGGCGGTGCGGCCCCGGACGGGATCCGGGTCGCCGTGGCGCCCGTCGAGACGCCGGTCCTCCCGGCGGGCGCCGACCCCACCGAGGTCCGCCTCGCCCTGCTCACCCCGCCCCGGAGCACGCCCGCCCGGCTAGACGAGGCAGCCCTGGCCGACGCCCACGAGACCCTCGTACGCTGGCGCCGGGCCGTCGCCGCCTGGGCTCGGCATCCGTCACGGCCCGTCCCCGACATGGTGCGCGGACGGCTCCGTACCGCCTGGGAGGACGACCTGGACGTACCCGAGGTGTTGCGCGTGCTGCGGTGGGTCGAGGAGTCGGAGCTGCCCGAGGGGGCCCGCTTCGAGACGTACGCCTACGCGGACCGGCTGCTCGGTCTCGAACTCACCCGCGACCTGGGGTCCCCGGCATGACCGAGCGCACCGGAGCAGGTCCGCTGCGCCGCTTGGTCGTACTCAGACACGCCAAGTCCGCCTGGCCCGAGGGCGTCGCCGACCACGAACGCCCCCTCGGGCCCCGCGGCCGCCGGGACGCGCCCGAGGCGGGCCGCGTCCTGGCCGCCGGTGACCTGCTCCCCGACCTCGCTCTGTGCTCCACCGCCGTCCGCGCCCGGCACACCTGGGAGCTGGCGTCCGCCCAGTGGGGCACCTCGCCGCCGGTACGCCTCGATCGCGCGCTGTACGGAGCCGATGTACCGGAGCTGCTGGCCGCCGTGCGCGCGACGCCTCCCGAGGTCATGACACTGCTCCTCGTGGGACACAACCCCGGCCTGGAGGAGCTGGTCCTCACCCTGGCCGGCGACGGCCTCGACGACGCGCTGGAGGAGGTCCGGGTGAAGTTCCCGACGTCGGCGATCGCCGTGCTGGCCTTTCACGGCACGTCCTGGCGGGCCCTGGCACCGGGGACGGCGCTGCTCACGTCCGTGCTGGTGCCGCGGGGGAGGAAGCCGTCCATCACGGATTAGGCTGACCGGATGCCGGACGAGTACCGCACAGTGGCCCGCGCGGGTGTGCACGAGACCGAGGTCAACCGCTCCCGCTTCCTGTGCGCCCTCGCCCCGGCGGCCACCGAGCGGGAGGCCCAGGACTTCGTCGCCGCCGTCCGCAAGGAGCACGCCGACGCCACCCACAACTGCTACGCGTACGTCATCGGCGCCGACGCCGCGATCCAGAAGGCGAGTGACGACGGCGAACCCGGCGGCACAGCCGGTGTCCCCATGCTCCAGATGCTGCTGCGCCGCGACATGCGGTACGTCGTCGCCGTCGTCACCCGCTACTACGGCGGCGTCAAGCTCGGCGCGGGCGGACTCATCAGGGCGTACGGCGGCGCGGTCGGCGAGGCCCTGGACGCTGTCGGCACCCTCACGCGCCGCCGGTTCCGCCTCGCCACGGTGACCGTCGACCACCAGCGCGCGGGCAAGGTGCAGAACGACCTGCGGTCGACCGGACGCGAGGTCCGGGACGTGCGCTACGGGGAGGCGGTCACGATCGAGATCGGGCTGCCGGACGCGGACGTGGAGGCGTTCCGAGGGTGGCTCGCCGACGCCACCGCGGGGACGGCCGGGTTCGAACTCGGCGGGGAGGCCTACGGGGACACGTGAGTCAGGTGGGCGACGGCTCCGGTGTCAGATCCTCCTCGCCTATCTGCCTGCCCGACTGGAAGACGGTCACGACCTTGCCGTGTATCTCGTACCGGTAGGGGCCGTTGCGGGCCTCGTAGCCCTCGCTCGTCTGCTCGGCCTTCATGGCGATCCCCGGCTCCCGCCCGTCGCTGAACTCGCCGTAGTAGTACAGCGTTCCGGAGGTCGTACGGCACAGGGTGATCTGCTTGTTCGACGTGCGGAACGCCTCGACGAGTTCGGCTCCGTCGCCGTCGGGGAGTTCGGCGGCGATACGGGTCGGGCAGGTCGCGGCCACGCCCGTGTCGTTCGTGCCGCCCGAGTCCGCGGAGTCGAAGGCGCCCTCACAGCCCTTCGCGAACAGGCCCAGTAGGAAGAGCAGCACGACGACCCCGACGCAGCCGCTCACACACCCCCTGTCCTTCGACTTGCGTGGCGGCGTGTAGACCGGGCGGGGCGGCGGCGCGTAGACCGGCGCGGGGCGCGGAGGCGGGACGGGTGCGGTCGGGGCGGTCGGCCGGTAGCCCGTGCTGGGGGATGACGGGAAGAAGACGCCTTCCCCGGTGCGCGGGCGGGTGCCGCTCGACGCGGTACTCGTGCGCCGGGCCGACGTACCGGACGTGCCGGGGCGTGAGGACGCCGGCCTCGGTCCGGATGCCGAGGAGGCCCCTGTGCTTCTGGCGCCGGTGCTTCCCGCGCCGCTGCGGGGCGGGGATTTCTTGGCCGGTTTGCGGGGGGCCGTCTTCTTCGCGGTGGCGTCCCCGGAGGACGACGACTTCGGGGACTTCGGGGTGCCCTTCTTGGCCGCCGCCTTCCAGGAGGTGCCGCAGGTGAGGCAGGACACGTCCGTGCGCGCGTTGAACGTGTCGCACTCCGGACAGCGCCAGTCGGCGGTCGGGCGCCCGGCGCCCCCGGGCCGCTTCGCCGGTGGCCGAGGCGCGCCCGTCTTCTTCGCGGCAGGCTTGGACGCCGAGGACGCCTTGGCGGCTCCGGGTGGCTTGGGTGCCGTACTCGCCGCGGAGTCCCGCCGGGTCTCGCCGCAGACAGTGCACGACGGCTCCTTGGGCCCGTTGAACGTGTCGCAGTCCGCGCAGCGCCAGTTGGCCGATGCCACCACCTCCCGGTGCCTCCTCACTCGTCACTCGTCACTCGTCACTCGTCACGCGTAAGTTGTCACGCGTCAGTTGTCTGCGTCGGGGCCCAGGGGCCCGCACCCCGCGTCAGCCCCGTACCGTCATCCCGTGTCGGCGTCGATGCGAGCCGAGACCGCGGCGAACAACTCCTCCGACGCCGCTTCCGCGGGGGCGGCGATCCACCCCGGGGAGTCCGTCGGCACCCGCCGCCACCCGGCCTCCTCGGCGGCGTCGGGAGCCTGTTCCGGAATGCCGAAGTGCCGGCGCAGCAGGTCGGTGTATTGCTCCGCCTCCTGAAGCCGGTCCGCCTCGACATCCACCCTGACCACCAGCAGTCCGGGCGTCGGACCGTCGGGAAAGCGCAGATGGAAGACCCACTGGGACAGCCCGTCCGAGCCCTGGGGCAGCAGCCGCACGTGGGAGCAGCGCCGCACGTGGGACTCGATGGAGCCGTTGCGGTGCCATTGGAAGGTCAGATAGCCGTCGCCGTGGCACTCCAGTCGGAAGTCCGGCCAGTCGAGCGCCACGGGCTGGTCGGGATTCACAGGCTGTTCGCGATCGTCTCGATGATCTCGTCCATCTCGAACTCCTCCAGTCCCTGACCGGCCTTGGAGGCGAAGTGCAGGGTGAGGTCCCACTCCTCGGCGATCGGGTCGGACCAGGGCGCCAGGTCCGGCGCGAACAGCACGAGCCGCTTCGCCGACTGCTCCATCACCGCGGTCTGGCTACGGGCGTACCCCCACTGCTCGAACAGGTCGTCGAGGCTGCTGGGAATGCCCGCCGGGTACGACGGCACCGAGGCGTGCGTGCCCAGCGGGTGGGCCGGGGCGTCGGTGAACATCACGATCACATGGCGCCTGCGGTCCAGGCCGGTCTCCCAGGGCGAGTTGATAGCCAGGGCGAGCGCCTCCAGACCCGACTCGGGGTAGTCGCCGCCCCCGCCGGCGTCGATGCCGCGGACGAAGTCCTCGAAGTCCCCGGACTGTGAGGGAAGTTGCAGGAAACCGGTCTGCTCGACGGCGTTCGAGGGATCGTCACCGAAGTCACGGAAGGCGATGACCTTGAGGCGCAGCTGACTGATCGCCTTGCCCTTCTTGGCCATCACGTCGTTGAGCCGGTCGTGGAACTGGAGCGCGCTCGACTTCACGTTGTCGAGGACCGGGTACATGCTGCCCGTCGCGTCGATGCACAGCACGATGTCGACGGCGTACTGCAGATTCCCCTGGTACTGCTCGTTGTTGCTCATACGGAGTCTCCTGGATGGTGCGGGCGGGGTGCTTCGGTCGCCGGTGGACGAGGAGTCATGACGAGCCTGGGCGCGGACGCCGGTCGCCGAGGTTGATGCGGACGCGGGAAGGGCGCTCCGCGGACGTGTCGGGGGCCGGCGGTGCCGGGGCCGGCGGGGGAGTGGCGGGCGCAGGCGCGGACTTCGCGTCGGCGGCGGCGGCCGGCCGGATCGGCTCGGGCGGGGGCGTCGTGGTGCGCGGGCGTGGGGTCGACGCGAGGTTGGTCTTGATCCTGCTGGTGCGCGGGCTCGCCGGCTTCCCGGTCGCCGGTGCCGGAGCGGGCTTCGTGGCCGAAGCCGGCTTCGCGGCCGGAGCGGGCCTGGCCGCGGGCGACGCGGCCTTGGCCGTGCTGGGGCGCCGGTGCTGGAGGGCGCACACCTTCGGGTCCGACAGGGCCTTGAGGAATCCGTCCATCCGCGGCCGGCCGCCCGGCGCGCGGGCGGTCATCCGGCGCAGCAGGTCGAGCATCTCGTCCGACAGCCGTGTGTCCAGGTCGAGTTGCTCGCCCGCGTTGACGGCATCCGCCGGTGAGCCGTACCGCTTGTCGTGGTGCGGCAGTTCACCCGTCAGGTACACATGGGTCATCAGCCCGAGCGCGAAGACGTCGACCGCGCAGGTCAGATGCTCCGGTCCGGCCGAGCCGTCGCGCTGCATGTACCGGCGCCACTCCGGCGCCCCGTACACCGAGTCGCCGGCGACGTCGTCGGGCTCGGGCGGGCTGCCGGAGACGTAGGAGTCGTCGAAGTCGATCAGCTTCGCCGTGTGGAAGGCGGCGCCGTCCCGCTTCTGCACCAGCACGTTCAGCGGCTTGAGGTCGCCGTGCACGATCTCGATGTCGTGCAGCTGCTTCAGGCTGTTGCCGAGCGTCTTGAGCAGCACCATCTTGTGGCGGGGCTCCAGGGCCTGCGGCTTCTCCAGGCTGGAGGTGTCTATCCGCTCGGTCACCTTGTAGTAGGTGCTGCCCTCGTGGAAGAAGTCGGTGGCCAGGACCAGGTTGCCGCCGCCCCGCGCGTCCGGCCGCAGCCGCTTCATGATGGTCCGGTGCCGGTCCTCGAACTCCTTGGACAGCTGGCGCCGGATCCGCACGCTCGGCGAGTCGGCCGCGTCGTCGCGGGGACGCTTGGGTTCCAGGAACCGCTTGATGAAGTACTGGTCGCCGTCCTTCTCGGCGAACGCCCACATGCATTTGCCGCCATTGGCGTTCGTGGGCTCGCTGATGAGGCAGTAGCCCCCGATGACATCACCCTTCTTCATGCGCGCTCCTCGGGTGCCAGGGGCAGATGGGTCTCGTAGCCGGCGCGGTAGGAGTGCCAGGTGGCGTCCTGCCAGGCGCCGACCCTGGCCGGCAGCTCGGCGGCGTCCTCCGGAGTGGGCGTCGGGCCGGATCCCGCGTCGGCCGTGGAGGGGGAGAGACGGTCCAGACCGCGGGGCCGGGTACGGACGTAACGGTCCTTCAAGTCCTCCAGACGGGCCGAGAACCGGGCCCGCAGATCGGCGAATCCGTCGTACCCCAGGGCCACGACGGCGAGCGAGGCGTCATCCGCCGTATAGGACTGCACTTCGCGCCGGACCAGATCGGCCCACTCCCCGACGGTGCCGGCCTGCCGCAGAGTGCGCAGCAGCAGCGTCTCGAAGTCGGCCGGGGTGTGCACGTAGCCGAAGAACCCGTCGGTCGCGGTCACCAGGACACAGGGCAGCGGATAGGTCACCCGTCCGCCGTCGATCTCGAACTCCCGGTCCGCGCACACCAGGTTGGTCATCGGCGGGTCCGAGCGCAGCAGCTCCAGAGCGTCGCTCTCCCGGGTGTGGTCGCGGGTGAGCACCTGGAGGCCGGTCCGCGGACGCAGCACGTAGGCACGCGAGTCACCGGCCCACAACGGACGCAGCTCCAGCCCCACTTCGTCCTGAACCTGCACCACCTTGTAGTGCAGTGCGGCGAGTGTGGTGGGCAGTTGACGGCGCATGGTGCCGCTGATCTTGCTGCGGCGCTGCGGGGCATGCTCCAGGAAGAAGCGGAGGTAGTCGCGCAGCGTCTCCGGTTCGGCCGGTTCGCCTTCCGCCGCCACGTCGTGGAACCAGGCGTCCGTGGCCAGCCGCGCCACCCGCGCGCCCACCCAGGCGCCGGTGCGGAACTCCCCGTCGGGCGCCTGCCACGCGGGTGCCGCCCCGGCACCGCCCGATCCGTCGAAGACGGCGAGCACACCTTGCCTGCTGTCCTGGTGGTCGGCGACGAACGGATCCGCGTCCTCGCCGCGGCCGGGCACCCGCTCGGTCCACACGGACATGGCCAGCAGCGCCATCCGGTTGTCCTCGACACACCAGATCCGTTGCGGCACGGGCGGCCTGGGCCCGGCGCCCTCGTCCTCCGCCGGGGGCGTCCGGTCCGGTGCGGAGGCCGAGGCGAGCGGGGCCGGCGACTCGGCATGGACGGTCGCGGGCGGGGGCGGGGGCGGGGGCCGATGCGAGGGGGCGTACCACGGGGTCGCCGGAACCGAGGAGTAGCCCGGTGGCGGGCCGTTGGGGGCCGCGTGCCGTGCCGAGTGGTCGTGGTGTTCGGTCATCGCCGCTCCCCGTCGTGTGCTCCGCCGTCCGATCCGCCGGTGCGCGGCCGCTTGGCCGTGCCACGGACCCGGCTCACCCTCGGGGCGGCGGGGTCCGTACGCCTGTCACCGCCACCGCCACCGCCACCGGTGCCGCTGTCGCCCCGGCCGCCGACGCCGTCATCACCACCGCGCGCAGCGGTGTCGCGGTCGCCCCGGCGCGCAGCGGTGTCGCGGTCGTCGTCCGGGCGGCCGGACCTGCGGTCGCTCGCGGCGCCTTCCCCGGCGTAGTGGGCTTCCTCCCGTCGGCCGAAGCCCCTGAGCCTCGGGGTGCCCGCCGCCCCTCCCGTGTCGTCCCCGGCCCCGGTCGGCCCGGGCACCGTGCGGTCCCGCCGGGGCCGGGCCGTACCGCCGCTCGCGGTGTCGGCCGGCAGCGGTTCGTCGTCGGGCGGACCCGCGGCAGGTGAGCCACCCGTGCCGCGGCCGCCGCCGCCCGACAGGCGCGAGCGGCGGGTGCCGCCCTCGTCCCGGACCGGTCCGGCGCCCCGGCCCCGCCGTTCGGAGTCGTCGTACGGCTCCCTGAGCACCTCGCCCTTGAGCGGTTCACGCTCTCCAGAGCGCCCGCTCCGGTCGACGTCGTCGTCCCGGACCTCGGCGCCGGGCTCGAGCGCGCGGGAGAGGCTGCCGCGCAACCGCCCGCGCCCGGTGGCGGTCTCGAACAGACCGTCTCCGTCGCGGAGCACCTCCTCCAGCACGGCGCGTTCCAGTTCGGCCTGTTCGAAGGGCTCCCGGTCGGCGTCACCGCGCTCCAGGACCATACGCATGACCTCGCGGCGGACCTCCCGCTTCTCCGCCTCGCCCTTCTCGATCCAGGCGAGCGCGGCCCGCGGCCCCTCCTTCTCCATGATCTCGGCGATCAGGCCGTCGACGCCCTCCTCGCGGATCATGTCCAGGTGCCGTCTGCGCCGCATGCCGTCCAGCCGGGTCTCGCGCACCACGTCCCGGAACTCCCGGCCACTGGCGGCGATCTCGTCCTCGTCGACGAGGAGTTCCACCTGGATGTTGCGCAGCCGTATCGCGTCGTCACCGCTGAACCCGGCCAGTGCGGCGTTGAGCGCCATCTCCGCCTCGTGGAACTCGGCGATGTCGTAGTCCCGGGCGACCGAACGCAGTGTCTTGCGGAGATAGCCGTAGAGCGCTCCGCTCATGTCGCGGATCCCGCGCGCCACGACCTCGGCGGGGTCGGCGACCCTGCACACGAGGTCCACCCGGCTGCGGAAGGAGAACGTGGCGTCACGGCTGAGCAGCGGGATGTCCAGGATCAGCCGGTGCTCCGTCATGTCGACGGTGAACACCGCGCGGTACGCCCCGAACCGCGACGAACGGATCTCCTCGCCGCTGCGGATCGTCAGCGAGGGGCCGCTCTCCCGGACCAGGACCAGGGCCCGGCCGGGAGCCGGCGGCCGCAGCGGGTTCACCAGCCGCCACTTGGGCACGTCGTCCTCGCTCAGGACCGGGTCGTAGGTCTGTTCCTCCATGTCCCCCCCTCTCCTTCCAGTGCTGTCAGCGGTGCGAGCGGTGCGGTGCCGTTCACCGCGACCGTTCGAGCGTGCGGAGCAGCCGTTCGGCGCCGGCCGACGGGTTCTCGCGGTCGCGGGCCCATCTCTCCAACCACCACGTCAGCCGTTCGCGGTGCCGTCCGGGTCGGCGTGCGACGGCCACCAGCAGCGTGCCGATGGCGTCGAGGGAGCCCGGGCTCTTGCCGGCGTAGTCGTCGATCCAGTCGTGCAGCGCGTCCAGCGCCGAGTCCTGCACGGGCTTGCGGGCCAGGGCGCGCGCCCACAGCTCCGTGAGCCGGTCGCGATGCAGCGGCAGTTCGCTCAGCAGCACCGGAACGCCCGGCACGCGCGCGTGGCCGTGCTCGTCGGCGGAGTCGAGAACCGGCTCCCGGTACGGCTGGGACACCGCGAACACGAACGCCGACAGCGCCTTGACGACCATCGGGGACAGGTCCTGCGGCTCGGACCACTCCAGGTAGGCGTCGAGCACAGCCCTGGTCTGTCCCTGGTGGACGAGATGCACCCCGCCCCACGCCACCGACGGCAGCGTGCCCCAGTCGTCCTCCCGGTCCAGCGCGCTGCGCAGCACGGCCACGGCCTTGTCCGGCGCGGTACGGCCGAGCAGTCCGCCCACTGCGTTCGCCGCGGTGCCGGCGAGGCGGCGCTGGTAGGCGGAGGCGTCGCCCCGCGCCCACTGGTGCAGCAGCTCCCACACCGCCTCCGCCGTCTCCGGACGGCTGCCCGCCACACCGAGCGCGGTGGCGGCGGCCTGCCGCAACGGCCACGACGTGCTGCCGGCCCAGGCGGTCAGGAAGCGGTGCACGGCGTAGTGCGGGTCGGCGAGGGCCAGCACCCCGGCAGCGACCGACGCCCGGGCACGCACCTCCAGGTCACGGTGGCTCAACAGGCGGCGCAGCCAGTCGAGTACGGCATCCCGGCGGCCGTCGAGGAGGTTCCAGGCGTAGGCGAGGATGACCTGGCCCAGCAGCACGTTGCGGAAACGGACCCGGGGTGCGCCGAAGCCGCCCGCCGCGGGGGCGTCGAGCCGGATCCACTGCTGCTCGTACCCGAGCCGGTCCCCGAAGCGCAGGTCGGGCGGGGCGAGTTCGGGCTCGGTGAGGGCCGCCCGCAGTTGCACCGCGGCGTCCGCGACGGTGAGATAGCCGCACTCCTCCAGGACCGCCGCGGCGAGCGCGAAGGCCACCGCGTCCGGCGCGCGGTAGCGGTTGAACCACCCGCGCACCTGCTCGCTCGGATCCCGCAGCTGGGCCACCGCGGCCGCCACGTCGCCGTCCGCGCGGATCACCGAAGCCAGCCGGGCCGCGTTGCGTGCCGCGGGCTGTTCCCGCAGTGCCGTCGCGGCTCCGGTGCGCTCCAGCAGTGCGTGCAGGTCGGCGTACGCGTCGGGACTGCCGCCGTGGCCGAGGACCCGGCGCTCGACGACGGCCAGCGGGTCGACGGGGGCGAGCGGATGCCGGGCGACCTGATCACCGCCGGGTCCGGCCGCGGCGACCTCCAGGTCGTGTCCGCCGGTCAGCACGAGGTAGCAGCCCGAGGCACGCAGGCCGGCGACGACCGCGGCCCACTGGGCCGTCCCGTGGGAGTGCCCGCTGAGCAGGGCGGACGCGAACTTCTCGACGACCGGCGACCCGTCGTCGAGCGCCGCCACATAGCCCGAGTGCTTCACAGGCGGTTCCCAGCCCGTCTCCAGCACGGCGGCGGGCGTCAGCAGCCGCCGGCAGCCCTCCCCCTCGCCGTCCATGGCCAGGGCCTCTTCGAGCAGGTTCACGGCCACGGCCTCCCGGCCGCTGCCGGGCGCCCCGGTGAGCACCAGCACCCGCCGCTCGGACAGGGCGTCAAGGGCCTCGCCGTAGTTCTCGGGCGCGACGAACAGCTCGGTGTGATCGGCGATCTCGGCGGCGTCCATGGTCAGCACGGAGACCCCGCCGGGCCGCGGCCCGGCGGCACGGGCGCCGCCCGCGTGGAAACCACCGCCGAAGCTGACGGTCTCGTTGAACAGCGCGAGAGTGCCGATACGGGTGGCGGAGGCGTCGGAGTTCAGCCGTCGGGCGATCTCGTCGGCGAGCGCTCCCGCACGCAGCGCCTCGGTCCGCTCGGCGTCGGCGGGCCCGCCACCCTCCACCAGGGACCGAAGGGCGTCCTTCTCGCTGACCGGACCGTCGTGCTGCTCGGCGTCCGTGCGCGGCTCGGGCTCGGCCGGCCTGTCGTCCCTCTTCGGCTCGGACGGGCCCTTCTCGTCCTCGGAGTCCCGGCCGGGCGCCTCCCCGGCATCCGCCTTCTTGCGCCGCGGGTCCCTGGCGGCTCTGGACGGCTCCCGGGAGCCGTCTCTGCCGCTCTCCTCCCTGCGCTCCGCGGCCCGGGCCCCGGCCCGCGAGCTGTCGGGGGAAATATCCTCGCTCATGGTCTTTCTTCGGCTTTCGGCTGGTCGCTGTGGGGCTCGTTCGACGCGCCCGCCGGGCACCGGCTGCGGCGCTGGGCGCGCGGACGCGTTCGGGAGACCGACGGGGCGGAGACGGAGGCGGACACGGGCAGGGCACGACGACGGAGGCCGATGCCGTCCCGGGGGTCCGCCTGCTCCGTTACGAAGTCGTCCAGTCGCCCTGTACTTCGACCTTGCCGTTGAACACCTGGGCGTTCTTGATCAACGCGGCGCTGATCTGCGCACCGGACCTGCCCTGGGCGGCGACGGCCTCGTCGACCAGCCGCCGCATCTCCGTCTCGAACCCGGAGTCGAGCAGCATGTGCGCGGCGAGCTGCCGCTCCAGCTCCTGCTGGGCGCCCTCGTCGTCCGGAGAGCCGGTGACGCGGTCGAGCGCGCCCTCGGCGTCCGCGTTGCCCCGGAACCGCGCGCGGATCCGCTCGATCAGGCGCGCGCCACCGGCCCAGCCGGAGCGGCCCGCCTCCTGGCCCGCCGTCTCCAGCGCTCCCTTCACCACGAGAGCCACACCCGCCGCCGCGACGGCCGTCACCGGATCCATTGCATATCCCCCGAATTTCCCGCCTGAACAGGCATGTCAATGTAGGGGAGCGGCGAGGGGCGTGTGGTGCTTCTTTTCACATTGGCCGAAAGCCGCTGAACCTTCTCTCCGTTCGGCACGTGAAGCGCGTTCTGCCAAGGGTTTGCCCAGGCGGGCGAGTTGGCCTGAATGCGGTGGGTGGGCGCAAAGGGCGTGGTGGCGGACGACTGCGGGAGTAATCGCCCGTGATGTCAGACCCGGCCGTTAGGGTCGGGGATCATGAGAATGCTGCACACTTCCGACTGGCATCTCGGCCGGGCGTTCCACCGGGTCAACATGCTCGGGGCCCAGGCCGAGTTCATCGGTCACCTCGTCTCCACCGTGCGGGAGCACGGGGTGGACGCGGTGGTCGTGTCGGGAGACGTGTACGACCGCGCGGTGCCACCGCTCGCCGCGGTCGAGCTGTTCGACGACGCCCTGCACCGGCTCGCCGACCTCGGCGTGCCCACGGTGATGATCTCCGGGAACCACGACTCCGCCCGCCGTCTGGGGGTCGGGGCGGGACTGATCGGGCGGGCCGGCATCCATCTGCGGACCGAGCCGACGGCGTGCGGGACTCCCGTGGTGCTCTCCGACGCTCATGGTGACGTGGCCTTCTACGGTCTGCCCTATCTCGAACCCGCCCTGGTGAAGGACGAGTTCGGCGTGAAGAAGGCGGGCCACGAGGCCGTGCTGGCCGCCGCCATGGACCGGGTCCGCGCCGACCTCGCGACGCGCGCGCGGGGGACACGGTCCGTCGTCCTCGCCCATGCCTTCGTCACCGGCGGTGAGGCCAGCGACAGCGAGCGGGACATCACCGTCGGCGGGGTGGCCGCGGTGCCCGCCGGTGTCTTCGACGGCGTCGACTACGTGGCCCTCGGGCATCTGCACGGCAGCCAGACCATCACCGGGCGCGTGCGCTACTCCGGCTCCCCGCTGCCGTACTCCTTCTCGGAGACCGACCACCGCAAGAGCATGTGGCTGGTCGACCTGGACGCCGACGGTGCGGTCACCGCCGAGCGCGTCGACTGCCCGGTGCCGCGGGCGCTGGCCCGGATCCGGGGGACGCTGGAGGAGCTCCTCGCCGATCCGCGGCTCGTGCCGCAGGAGGAGGCCTGGGTGGAGGCCACCCTCACCGACCCGGTCCGCCCGGCGGAACCCATGGCCCGGCTCTCCGAGCGCTTCCCGCACACGCTCAGCCTCGTGTTCGACCCCGAGCGGGCGCCGGACGACCCCGATGTGTCCTACGCCCGGCGGCTGGCCGGGCGCAGCGACCAGGAGATCGCCGAGGACTTCGTGGCCCATGTGCGCGGTGCCGGGCCCGACGAGCGTGAGCAGGCCGTGCTGCGGGACGCGTTCGACGCCGTGCGCGCGGACGAGGCCGTGCGGGAGGTGGCGCGGTGAGGCTGCACCGGCTGGACATCACCGCCTTCGGACCGTTCGGCGGCTCCCAGACCGTCGACTTCGACGAGCTGTCGGCGGCAGGACTGTTCCTGCTGCACGGCCCGACGGGCGCCGGGAAGACGTCCGTGCTCGACGCCGTCTGCTACGCCCTGTACGGCTCGGTGCCCGGGGCCCGGCAGAACGGCCAGGGGACCGCGCTGCGCAGTGATCACGCGGCCCTGGGCACCCGCACCGAGATCCGTCTCGAACTGACCGTCGCAGGGCGCCGGTTGGAGATCACCCGGCAACCTCCCTGGGAGCGCCCGAAGAAGCGCGGTACCGGTACCACGCTCGACAAGGCACAGAGCTGGCTGCGCGAGTACGACGCTCCCGACGGGACCTGGAAGGACCTGAGCCGGTCCCACCAGGAGATCGGTGAGGAGATCACCCAGCTGCTCGGCATGAGCCGCGAGCAATTCTGCCAGGTCGTGCTGTTGCCCCAGGGCGACTTCGCGCGCTTCCTGCGAGCCGACGCCGAGGCGCGCGGCAAACTGCTGGGACGGCTCTTCGACACCCACCGGTTCGCCGAGGTCGAGAAGCGGCTGGCCGAACGGCGCCGCGCGGCCGAGGCGCAGGTGCGCGAGGGCGACGCGGCACTGCTGGCCGACGCGCACCGCATGCAGCAGGCGGCCGGCGACGCCATGGAGCTGCCCGAACTCGCGCCCGGCGAGCCGGGGCTGGCCGAAGCCGTCCTCAGTGCGGCCGCCGTCGCCCGCAGCACCGCCCGCGAACAGCTGACGATCGCCCACTGCGCACTCGGTGCCGCCGAGTCCGCCCAGGCCGCCACCGAGCGCGCCTTGGCCGACGTACGCGAAGTGGACCGGCTGCAACGCCGGTTCGCCCAGGCGCGCGAGCGGGCCGCGCTGCTGGAGGAGCGGGCCGACGGCTACCACCAGGCGCGGGCCCGGATGGAGCGGGCCCGCAAGGCGGAGGCGGTGGCGCCCGCACTGGAGTTGCGGGAGGCGGCCGAGGCCGAGCACCGGCGCGCCGCGGCGGCCGAGACACACGCGCGTGGGCTGCTGCCGGCGACCTTCACCGACGCGGGCACCACCGGACTCGCCGCCGCCGCACGTCGGGCGGCCGAGGAGCTGGGCGGTCTGGACTCGGCCCGGCGCGCCGAGCAGCGGCTCGCCGAACTCGTACGCGAACGCGCCGGGTTGGACAGTGAGGAGCGGTCCGACGAGGACGTTCTGCAAGAGGCCGGGGCCTGGCTGGCCGGGTGGGAGGAGACCCGCACCGGTCTTCAGTACGCCGTCGACTCGGCCCAGGAGGCGGCCACCCGCGCCGAACAGCTCTCCGTGCAGCGCGAGCCGGCCCGCAAGCGGCTCGGCGCCGCTCGTCAGCGCGACCAGTTCGCCCGGGACACCGACGACGCCCAGCAGCAGGTCATCGACGCGACGGACCGGGCGCTGAAGGCCCGCGCCGACTGGCTGGACGTCAAGGAGCGGCGGCTGAGCGGTATCGCCGCCGAGCTGGCGGCACAGCTCACCGACGGCGAGCCCTGCGCGGTCTGCGGCGCCGCCGAGCATCCCGCCCCCGCCCGCAAGGACGCCGGACACGTCGACCGGGAGACCGAGGAGCGCGCGCTCGCCGCCTCGCAGCGCGCCGACGAACAGCGGGCCGAGGCCGAGCGGCGCCTCGCCTTCGTCCAGCGCGCCCTGGCCGCCGCCCAGGGCGAGGCCGGAGACACCTCCACCGAGGAACTCGCCGTCCAGGTGGACGACTTGGAGCGCGAGTACGCCCAGGTCCGCACCCTGGCCTCCGCGCTGCACACCGCGACGGAACAACTGCGGCAGGCCGAACGGGAGCGGGAACAACGGCTGACCGCCCAGCAGGAGGCCGCCGTACGCACCGCCACCCGCGGCGCCCGCCGGGACGCCCTGGACCGGGAACGAACCACCCTGGAAGCGGAGTTGGCCGAGGCGCGCGGTGCCGCCGACAGCGTGGCCGCCCGCTCCGCCCAGCTGGAGCGGCAGGCCGCGTTGCTCACCGACGCCGCCGACACCGCGCGCGTCGCCGAGGACACCGCCCAGCGGCTCAAGGATGCCGACGCCCGGCTCGCCGACGCCGCCTTCAGGGCCGGCTTCGACACCCCGCAGGCAGCGGCTGCCGCCCTTCTCGACGATGCCGCCCACCGCGACCTCCAGCACCGGCTGGACGCCTGGCAGACCGAGGAGGCCGCCGTACGAGCGGTGCTCGCAGAAGCCGACACCGCCGAGGCTGCCCAGCAGCCGCCCGCCGACGTCCTCGCGGCCGAGCGGGCCGCCGCCGACGCGGGCCGCCGGGTCCGCGAGGCCGCTTCCGCCCGCGACGCGGCCGCCAGGCGCTGCGCGGAACTCGACCGGCTCTCCGCCCGCTCGGCCACCGGCCTCGGACGGCTGGCGCCGCTGCGCGAGGAGTACGACCGGGTGGCCCGGCTGTCCGCGCTCGCCGCCGGCACCTCCGCGGACAACGAACGCAGGATGCGTCTGGAGTCCTATGTGCTCGCGGCCCGCCTGGAGCAGGTGGCGGCCGCCGCGACCGCACGCCTGCAACGCATGTCGTCGGGCCGCTACACCCTCGTCCACTCCGACGACCGCACGGGCCGCGGCCGCAGCGGACTCGGACTGCACGTCGTCGACGCCTGGACCGGACGCGAGCGCGACACGGCCACACTGTCGGGCGGCGAGACCTTCTTCGCCTCGCTCGCCCTGGCCCTCGGTCTCGCGGACGTCGTCACCGACGAGGCGGGCGGGGTCCGGCTCGACACCCTCTTCATCGACGAGGGCTTCGGCAGCCTCGACGACCAGACCCTGGACGAGGTCCTCGACGTCCTGGACTCACTGCGCGAGCGCGACCGCAGCGTCGGCATCGTGAGCCACGTGCCCGATCTGCGCCGCCGTATCCACGCGCAACTGGAGGTCGTGAAGGGGCGGACGGGGTCGGTGCTGAGACAGCGCGGTGGAGGCTGAGGCCCCACGTCCCAGGTGCTCAACGCCCCAGGGGCCGCCGGGGGAGCGGGGAGGAGTAGACGACGCTCGTGGTCACCGAGCCCAGCGTGCCGATCTTGCCCGACACCTCCTCCAGGTGCCGCATCGAACGGGCGGCGACCTTGATGACGAAGCAGTCGTCGCCGGTCACATGGTGCGCCTCCAGGATCTCGGGCGTCACGGCGACCAGGTCGTGGAAGGGCTTGTAGTTGCCGTTGGGGTACCGGAGGCGGACGAACGCCAGGATCGGCAGGCCCAGCCGGTCGGGGTCCACCACGGCGGCGTACCCCTGGATGACCCCCGCCTCCTCCAGCCGCCGCACCCGCTCGGTGACCGCGCTCGCGGACATGGAGACGGCACGGGCGAGCTCGGCGAAACTGGCCCGGCCCTCCCGCTGGAGGACATCGAGGATGCGCCAGTCGGTGGCGTCCGGGGAATACGCGGTCATGCCCGAGAAATAGCAGGGGAATCCCCGGCCGGGCAAGACCGGTGCCGTGGAATCCCCCTTCAGGTCGGTGATCACCGGCCGTAGATTTCTGGTCATGACGACAACCCAAGCGCTCACCTCGAACCCCGTCCTGCGCGTCGCCCCCGCCGCCCCGGCCGAGGCCGCGGCCTACTTCCGTGCCGGCCTCGTCTTCCACGCCGACGTGTCCGACGTCGCCGCGGCGCTCGCCGGGGACGGCGATCCCGGCTTCGTGGTCCTGGACTCCCGCTCCACCGCCGCCTGGGACCAGGGCCACATCCCCGGCGCGATCCATCTGCCCACCGCGCTCGTCCCCGAGCAGTCCGAACAGCTCCTCGACAGGTCCGTGCCGGTGGTGACGTACTGCTGGGGGCCGGGCTGCAACGGGGCCACCCGTGCCGCGCTCGCCCTCGCCGAACTCGGCTACCAGGTCAAGGAGATGCTCGGCGGCTTCGAGTACTGGGTGCGTGAGGGCTTCGCGTTCGAGACCTGGGAGGGCCGCGAGCGGCGCACCGCCGACACGTTGACCGCCCCGGCCGACTCGGAGGACTGCGGCTGCTGAGTCCTGGCGGAGGCCCTGGGTTTCCTGTGCAGGTGCAACCCTGAGGTTCCTGTGCGTGTAGGTTCTGGCCCATGGTGCGATACGCGGAGCCGGGCGCGGTGGAGTGGGTGGAGTCGGGCGGCGGTCCGCTCATAGCGGTGCCGGAGACGGTGCTGCCGTTCTGGGCGGGCGCCGACGGCGACGAGACGGCCTCGGACTACGACCGGGCCTGTGAAGTCGACGGCCGTGTGGGCCTGTTGCCGGTCGGCGACGCGGCGGCCCTGGTTCTCGGGGACGAGCCCGCGTCGACCTCCTACCTCCCCGACCACGACACCTTCGTACGGTGGTGCGCCGCCGACTCCGAGGACGAACTCCTCGCCGAAGTCCCGACCGCCCTCGCCACCGCCGTCTGGGAGGACGGGGTGAGCTGGACGGTACCCGGCCCGGTCGTCCTCTTCGACGCGGCCTGGCCCGGCAACGACGCGGTGAACACCGACCACTTGAAGGTCTCGCTCGCTCCCGGCCGGTACGCGGTACGCGCCGCCGACGTGCGGCCCGGTCCTGAGACCTGGCTGGGGCTCGTGCAACTGCGCCGGCTCCCGGACTGAGCCGTCGTTCCCGTGCGCGACGCCGGCGTGTGAACGGCTGCGGCCGGTGACCGACTTGGACCACGGGGGTCCGAGTCGGTCACCTGATCCCGAGCGTCAGAGCCGCGCCAGTTCGTCCACCAGGTCGTCCAGTCCCAGTGAGCCCTGCGACAGCGCCGCCATGTGCCACGCCTTCAGGTCGAAGGCGTCACCGTGCCGTGCGCGGGCCTTCTCCCGGCCCAGCAGCCAGGCCCGCTCGCCGAGCTTGTAGCCGATCGCCTGGCCGGGGATCGTGAGGTAGCGGGTCAGCTCGCTCTCCACGAAGTCCGCCGGACGGCTGCTGTGCGTGCCGAAGAACTCCTGCGCCAGTTCGGGCGTCCAGCGCTCACCGGGGTGGAAGGGGGAGTCCGCCGGGATCTCCAGCTCCAGATGCATGCCGATGTCGACGATGACCCGGGCGGCCCGCATCATCTGCGCGTCGAGATAGCCGAGCCGCTGCTCGGGGTCCGTGAGGAAGCCGAGTTCGTCCATCAGCCGCTCCGCGTACAGCGCCCAGCCCTCGGCGTTTGCGCTCACCCCGCCCACCGTGGCCTGGTAGCGGGAGAGGTTCCCCGCGACATGCGTCCACTGCGCGAGCTGGAGGTGATGGCCGGGGACGCCCTCGTGGTACCAGGTGGAGACGAGGTCGTAGACCGGGAAACGGGTCTGGCCCATCGTGGGCAGCCAGGTGCGGCCGGGGCGCGAGAAGTCCTCCGAGGGGGCCGTGTAGTACGGGGCCGCCGCACCGCCGGGCGGGGCGATGCAGGACTCCACCTTCCGCACCTGCTCGGCGAGTTCGAAGTGGGTGCCGTCGAGCGAGTCGATCGCCTGGTCCATCAGGCCCTGGAGCCAGTCGCGGACCTCGTCGACGCCCTCGATGTGCTTGCCGTGCTCGTCGAGGTGGGCCAGTGCCACCCACGGCGTCTCGGCGCCGGGCAGGATCCTCTCGGCCTCCTGCTTCATCTCGCCGAGCAGCCGGTGGTACTCGGACCAGCCGTACGCGTACGCCTCGTCCAGGTCGAGGTCCGTGCCGTTGAAGTAACGGGCCCAGCGGGCGTACCGCTCCCGGCCCACGGTGTTCGGGGCGCCCTCGATCGTCGGCGCGTACACGTCCCGCATCCAGTCCCGCAGCTCCACCACCGAGGCCGTGGCGGTGCGGGCGGCCTCGTCCAGCTCCGTGCGCAGTGCCTCGGGGCCGGCGGAGACGAAGTCCTCGAACCAGCCACGGCCGTTGCCGTCGGTGTCCGCCCACTCGGTGAGCTGCCCGACGAAGGTCGCGGTCGGCCGCGGCGCCGCGTACAGCTTGCGTTCCAGACCGAGCGCGAGGGACTCGCGGTAGCCCGCGAACGCGGCGGGTACGGCCCGCAGCCGTTCGGCGATCGCCGCCCAGTCCTCCTCGGTCCCGTTCGGGGTGACGGTGAAGATCTCGCGGATCGAGTGCGGGGGCGTGGCCATGTTGCCGACCGCGCGCAGGCCCTCGTCGGCCTCGTGCACGGCGAGTTCGGCCGTCAGGCGTTCGCGCAGCAGTCGGCCGCACCGGCGCTCGATGTCGCTGTCCGCGCCGGGCTGCCGCTCGGCCTCGTCGAGCTTCGCGAGCGTGGCCCGCTGCAACTGCGCCAGCGCCTCCTGGCCCGCCGGCGAGGTGTCGGGAAGCTTGCTCGAACTCTCCTCCACGCCCAGGTAGGTACCGGTGATCGGATCGAGGGCGATGAGCTCGTCGACGTAGGCGTCGGCGACCTGACGGGGCAGCGGGTTCTGAGTCTCAGACATGCGGTCCATCCTCATACGGAGACCTCGCGGGAGTCACCCCGATTCCGCTGTCGGCGTGGCAGGCGGAAGGAGCGGCCCGCACTCCCACTGCTGGAAGATCAGCCGGGTCTCCACCCGGGCCACCTCGCGCCGGGACGTGAACCCGTCAAGGACCAGCCGCTGCAGATCCGCCATGTCCGCCACGGCCACATGTACGAGGTAGTCGTCGGGCCCGGTCAGGTGGAAGACGGTCCGCGACTCCGGCAGCGCCCGGATCCGCTCCACGAACGGCCCCACCAGCTCCCGCCGATGCGGCCTGACCTGCACCGACAGCAGCGCCTCCAGGCCCCGGCCCAGTTTCGCCGGATCCAGCCGCAGCTGATGCCCGAGGATGACGCCCGAGCGGCGCAGCCGGGTCACCCGGTCCAGGCAGGTCGAGGGCGCGACACCGACCTGCGCGGCGAGGTCGCGGTAGGTGGTCCGGGCGTCGTTCTGCAGCAGCCGCAGCAGGTGCAGGTCCACCGGGTCCAGTACGACAGATTCGGCCATCGGCCGAACGTAGCACGGGCTTCGCCCCGGGAACGCCGGTCGGTGTTCACCCTTGCGGGCATGGACTCAGCGCGCACCTCCACCGCCTCCCGTACCCCGCTCAGAGCTCTGGCCACCGAGGCCGTCCACGCCGGCCGCGACGACCTCGCCCGCCAGGGACTGCACGCCCCGCCCATCGACCTGTCGACGACCTACCCGTCCCACGACAGCCGCGGTGAGGCCGCCCGTATCGACGCCTTCGCCGCCACCGGCGCCGAGCCTGAGGGCCCGCCGGTGTACGGACGCCTCGGCAACCCGACCGTCGCCCGCTTCGAGACCGCCCTGGCCCGCCTGGAGAACACCGAGTCCGCGGTCGCCTTCGCCAGCGGCATGGCCGCGCTCACGGCCGTCCTTCTCGTACGGGCGTCGCTGGGCCTGCGCCACGTGGTCGCCGTACGCCCCCTGTACGGCTGCAGCGACCACCTCCTGACCGGCGGACTCCTCGGCACCGAGGTCACCTGGACCGACCCGGCGGGCGTCGCCGACGCCCTGCGCCCGGACACCGGCCTGGTCCTGGTCGAGTCCCCGGCCAACCCCACCCTCGCCGAGATCGACCTGCGGGCCCTCGCCCACTCCTGCGGCTCCGTCCCCCTCCTCGCGGACAACACCTTCGCCACTCCGGTGCTCCAGCGGCCCGCGGAACAGGGCGCCCGCCTGGTGCTGCACAGCGCCACCAAGTACCTCGGCGGCCACGGGGACGCGATGGCGGGGGTCGTGGCCTGCGACGAGGAGTTCGCCGGCCGGCTGCGACAGGTCCGCTTCGCCACGGGCGGCGTCCTGCACCCCCTCGCCGGCTACCTCCTTCTGCGCGGCCTGTCGACCCTCCCGGTCCGCGTCCGCGCGGCCTCCACGACCGCCGCGGAACTCGCCCGCCGCCTCGCCGCCGCCCCCCGGATCACCCGGGTCCACTATCCGCGCATCGGCGGCGCGATGATCGCCTTCGAGGTCGACGGCGACCCGCACGAGGTGATCGACCGGGTCCGTCTGATCACCCCGGCGGTGAGTCTGGGCAGCGTCGACACCCTCATCCAGCACCCGGCGTCGATCAGCCACCGCATAGTGAACGCGGACGACCGCCGGGGCGCCGGAGTGAGCGACCGGCTGCTACGGCTGTCGGTGGGTCTGGAGGACGTGGAGGACCTGTGGGCAGATCTCGACACGGCACTGCGGGGCCCCGTCAGGGGCGCGGGGAGCCGCACGACAAGCCACGGCGCACCCGCACCCGACGACGAGGCCGGCACCCCTACGGTGCTTCGGCCCTGCTGACCCCGATCGCACCGTCCGTCTCATCCGCCGACGCGTCCAGCCGAGCCGTGATCACCAGGGTTCCCTCCTCGATCTGGTAGTCGAGGGGGAGCTCCAGCCCCCGCATCGCGGCGACCATCCCGGTGTTGGACGACTGCGTCACGGCGTACACACTCTCGCACCCGGCCTCGGCGGCCATCGCGACCAGCCGTTCCAACAGCTCGCCCCCAATGCCCCGGCGCTGCCACGCGTCCTCGACGAGCAGTGCCACCTCGGTCTCGTCCCCGTCCCACAACAAATGCCCGAGCCCCACGATCCGCCCCGACGCGGTCTGCACGGCGAGGGTGCGGCCGAACCGCGGGCTGAGCAGGTGCTTCAGATAGCGGTCGGCGTCGCCGACCGGCCCGTGGTACCGCATGCTCAACGTCCGCGACGAGCACCGCTCGTGCATCGCCACCGCGGCTTCCAGGTCCCCGGTGTCGGCCCGGCGCACGGTGATGTCGTGGCCTTCGGGCAGCGTCAGTACGTCCTGACTGCGCGGCACCCGCGGACCGAGCCGGGCGTCCAGCTCGACCAGGGCCCGGGCCCGGGCGAACTCCGTAGGTGTGAACGGCAGGTACGGCCGCTCCACGGTGATCACTCCGCCTTCCGGCGCCCGCAATCGCATCACGGTGTCCTCCAGGGCTCCTTCCACGGGCACCCCCTCCGGCCCGCGGCCTCCTCCCAGCGGAACGGCCGGCAGCGACCGGATGGTGCACCGGCCCAGCAACTGCCGCAACGCGAGCGGAAGTTCGGCCGCGTCCAGCGCGGTGCGGGTGGCGAGGCCGAGGACCCGGGTCGGGGCGTCCACCAGGTCGTGCGCGTCGCCCCGCTCGATCCAGGTGTCGGCACCGCCGGCCCGCGCGACGGCCCGGGTGATCTCGGAGCCCTCCAGCGCGCCGGGAGCCCGCAGCAGGAACTCGTCGACCGTGCCGTCGCCCAGCGGGTGGGTCTGCAGGCTGAGGATGTCGACCCGGTGCGCGGCGAGCGCCGTGCAGAGAGCGGCCAGCGAGCCCGGTTCGTCCTTCACCGTGGTGCGCATCCGCCACAGCGTGCTCTCCGCGGCCACCGGGTCCGAGGCCCGAGACTGGTCGGACGGCCCGGCCTGCTCCCCCTCGGGCAGCGGCCGGGCGCCGGTATCGCCCGTCGGTGGCGCGTGGCCGTGGCGCCGTGCCCACCAGGTGTGGAATCCCGCCGTGGCGGCCAGGGCCACCGCCGAGATCACCAGCAGCGCGGTGCCGTCGGGGCCGTGCCCGATCAGGTTCGCCACGGTGTCGGCCACCGCGACGGCCGTGAACAGCGCCGCGAGTTCGATCACGTCGCGCCGCCAGTGGTGCACCGGGCGACCGTGTTTCGCACGAGTCACATCAGACATGTCACGAGTCATGCAGCCACTGTGGAGGAACGGTGTTGCGTGATCACGAACGCATTGTGACTGAGCGGTAAAGTGTGGGTCCGTACGGTTTATACCATTTTCAACTGTTCACGGGTCGCGCATCGGGGGATGACGCCGGTGCGCGACCGCCCTTGAGGGTACGGGAGCTACTGGCCCACCCGGCCCGGCTGGAGCACCTGTGTGAACAGCACCGTGCCGTCCTGTTCGCGCAGACGCACCGTCAGTTCGCCGCTGTGGCCGTCGATGTCGACCTCGCCGAAGAACTGGTAGCCGCCGGCGGGGGAGACGTTCGCGGCGGTCGGCGCCTTCACGAACACCCGCTCGGGGCCGAAGGTGCCGTCGAGCGCGCTGGCCGGGAAGGCACCCGCGTTCAGCGGACCCGAGACGAACTCCCAGAACGGCTCGAAGTCGGTGAACGCGGCCCGCGACGGCTGGTAGTGCTGGGCCGAGGTGTGATGGACGTCGGCCGTCAGCCACACCGTGCCGGTGATCCGCCGGTGCTTGACGTACCGCAGCAGCTCGGCGATCTGGAGCTCACGTCCGAGCGGGACGCCGGGGTCACCCTGCGCCACCGCCTCGATGTTCGCCCGGCCCTCCGTGGCGTCGGGCACGACCAGGCCGAGCGGCATGTCGGAGGCGATCACCTTCCACACCGCCCGCGAGCGCGACAACTCCCGCTTGAGCCACTCCAGCTGCTCCCGGCCGAGGATGCCCTGCGGGTCCACGGTCTGGTCGTCGGGCGAGTTGGCGTTGCGGTACGTCCGCATGTCCAGCACGAACACGTCGAGCAGCGGCCCCTGCCGCAGGACGCGGTACACCCGGCCGTCCCTGGCCCCCGGCCGCAGCGTGGAGATCGGGAAGTACTCGCTGAACGCGCGCCGCGCCCGGCCCGCGAGCACGTCGACGCTCTTCTCGGTGTAGCGGGTGTCGGAGTCCAGGATTCTCTGGCCGGGGTACCAGTTGTTGCGCACCTCGTGGTCGTCCCACTGGATGACGGACGGCACCTGGGCGTTGAAGGCCCTCAGGTTGTGGTCGAGCAGGTTGTAGCGGAAGTTGCCACGGAACTCGGCCAGGGTCTCGGCGACCTTGGACTTCTCCTCGGTGGTGATGTTCCGCCAGGTGCTGCCGTCGGGCAGGGCGGCGGTCGCCGAGATGGGGCCGTCGGCGTAGATGTTGTCGCCGCTGCACAGGAAGAAGTCCGGGTCCAGCTTGGCCATGGCCTGGTAGATGGTGTAGCCGCCGAAGTCGGGGTTGATGCCCCAGCCCTGCCCGGCGAGATCGCCGGACCACAGGAACCGCACTCCGTCACGGCGTCTGGGGGACACCGTGCGGAAGGTGCCGGTGACCGGCTCGCCGGTGCGGCGCGGGTCGTCCGGGTCGGCCAGCAGCACGCGGTAGTGGATCTGCTCGCCGGAGGGCAGTCCGCGCAGCCGGGTCGTCCCCGTGAAGTCGGTGTCCGCGCCGAGCAGCGGGCCGTGCCATCTGCGCGGGTTGCGGAACGACTCGGTCGCGGACGTCTCCACGATCATCCGGGCCGGACGGTCGGAACGCACCCACACCAGACCGGAGTCGCAGGTCACGTCTCCCGTCTGCACCCCCCAGCCGGCCCCGGGGCGTCCGGAGAGGGCGAAGGCCGGCGCGCCCGCGGAGACCGCGGGAAGAGTGAGGGCCGCCGACGCGGCCAGGGAGCCGCGCAGAACGCTGCGGCGGCCGGGGAACGGACGGTGGGACATGAATGCGCCTCCAAGGACGGGATCCGGCCAGTGTGTGATGCCACACCTACTGGGGCGCCGCAGCGCACACGGAAACCACGGGTGAACAACCGGCCGCGGGAACAAGGGAACCCGAGTGCCAAACGTGCGGCTCAGTCCCGGGCGGCCTCGGCCATCAGCCGTACGCCCTCCCGGATCCGCGCCGGGGACAGGTGCGCGTATCCGAGGACCAGACGCACACCCGGCGCCTCGTCGGGCTCGGCACGCGCGTGAGCGTAGTCCGTCAGCGGACGGACGGTCACACCTGCCGCGCCGAGGCGCGCGAGGACCTTCTCCTGGGGGCCGTACCGGTGTGGCAGTGCGGCGATGACATGCAGCCCGGCGGCGATCCCGGACACCTCGGTGCCGGGAAGGTGTTCGTCCAGTGCGGAGACCAGCGCGTCGCGCCGTTCCCGGTACGCGCGCTGGCAGCGGCGCAGTTGGCGGTCGTAGTCGCCGCGCTCCACGAACCGGGCGAACAGCGCCTGGTCGATCGTGGGATGGCCGAGGTCCATGGTCCGCTTGCGCTCGACGACCTCGTCGGCCAGCACCTCAGGCACGAGCAGCCAGCCGAGCCGTAGCCCGGGAGCGAGGGACTTGCTGACCGATCCCGCGTAGGCGACCCGGTCCGGGTCGAGTCCCTGGAGCGCCCCCACGGGAGCCCGGTCGTAGCGGAAGTCGCCGTCGTAGTCGTCCTCCAGGACGAAGCCGCCGACGGAACGCACCCAGTCGAGCAGTTCCGCGCGCCGCCGCGCCGAGTAGGAGATTCCGGTGGGGAACTGGTGGGAGGGAGTCACCACCACGGCCCGCACACCCGCATCGCGCAGACGGCCGACGGAGATTCCGTCTTCGTCGAGCGGCACGGGAACGGTGGTGACACCCGCCGCCGCGTACAGGGCGTCGTGCTGCGGGCTCCCCGGATTCTCCACGCCGACCACCCGCAACCCGCGCGCGTGGAGCGCGAATCCGAGCAGCGTCGTCGCCTGCGCCACACCGGAGACGACCACGATCCGCTCCGGATCGGCGACCACACCCCTGCGGCGCGTCAGCAGTTCGGCCAGCGCGGCACGCAGCCGGGGCAGCCCGCGCGGGTCGGGATAGCCGAGGTCCTGGTGCGGCAGCTCCGCCAGCACGCCCCGGTGGGCGGTGGCCCAGGCTGCGCGCGGGAACAACGACAGGTCGGGCGTTCCCGCGACGAAGTCCGCGCGGGTGCCCGGAGTACGCGGGGCCAGGTCACGCGCACGTGGCCGGGCCGCCCGCACGGCACCGCCGACCCAGGTGCCGGCACCCCGGCCGCTGCGCAGATAACCCTCCGCCGTCAGCTGCTCGTACGCCTCGGTGACCAGCCCGCGCGACACCCCGAGGTCGGCGGCCAGATCCCGGCTCGACGGCAGCCGCGTCCCCGGCACGAGCCGCCCCGACCTGACCGCCTCCCGCAGGGCCGCCTGAAGGGAACGGCCACGCGTGCGTGCGGGCGCGGAGACGGCGGGCAGGAGCAGCTCCCAGGCGGCGGACCCGACGGGGTCGTCGGGCGGCCGTTGCTCCGGATTGGTCCCCGAT
Source organism: Streptomyces sp. NPDC005303 (assembly GCF_040607335.1). Taxonomy (NCBI): domain Bacteria; kingdom Bacillati; phylum Actinomycetota; class Actinomycetes; order Kitasatosporales; family Streptomycetaceae; genus Streptomyces; species Streptomyces sp. NPDC005303. The sequence goes on from NZ_JBEXGM010000027.1 coordinate 102,608, forward strand.
GACGTCATGCCACTGGACCTTAAACCGGACCGCGACCCTTCCTAGCGTCGTTCTCCATGAACGCCACCACCACGCGCGGCTCCCTCCTCGCCACGCTCGCCTGCGTCCTCGTCGGAGCGTCCTTCACCGCCAACAGCCTCCTGGGCGACTACCCGTACGCGGGCGGGCAGTCCCTGCGCTACGGCCTCGCCGCGCTGCTGCTGGCTCCCCTGGCGGCGCGGGGCACGGCGGCACGGTTGCGCGCGCTGGAGCCCCGGCAATGGACCCTTCTCACACTGCTTGCGGCCGTGGGCATGGTCGGCTTCAATCTCGCCGTCATCGCCGCCGAACGCACCGCGGAACCGGCCGTCCCCGGCGTCTTCGTGGGCTGCGCCCCTGTGCTGGTGGCCGTCCTCGTCCCGCTGCTGGACGGACGCCGTCCGGGGGGCCGGGTCCTGCGGGGCGCGTCGCTCGTGGCCCTCGGCGCCTTCGCCGTCCAGGGCTGGGGCCGTACGGACGGGGCGGGCATCGCCTTCTCGGTGTGCGCGCTGGCCGGTGAGGTCGGCTTCGCGGTGCTCGCGGTCCCGGTGCTGCGGCCCCTGGGCCCACGGCTGCTGTCCGCCACCGTCTGCGCGGTCGCCGCCGTCGAGGCCGCGGTGGCCGGACTCCTCCTGGACGGCACCGCGTGGTTGCGCCGCCCCGACCCGGCCGAGGCGACCGCGCTGCTGTGGCAGGCGGCGGTCGTCACCGTCGTCGGCTTCGTGTGCTGGTACATGGGCATGCAGCGGATCGGCGCGGAGCGCGCCACGCTGTTCTCCGGCCTCATCCCGGTCGCGGCCGCCGGTACCGCGCCCCTGGTCGGCACGGGCTCCTACGGTGCCGCCCAGGCCGTGGGCAGCGCCCTGGTCGGTGCCGGAGTCGCCCTCGGATCAGGGGCGTTGAGCCGGAGGCGGAAGGCCTCAGCGGCTGCCGTCGAGGATGACCCGCGCGACCAGAGCCGGGTCGTCGTTCATCGGGCAGTGGCCGCAGCCGGGCAGCCGCACGAGCCGGGCCCGGGGAATGATCTGCTTGGCCCGCACGCCCTGCCGACGCACGAGCAGCATGTCCCTGGTGCCCCAGGCGACCGTGACGGGCAGTCCCGGGACGTCGTCGCCGAACTGGACGGCGGTACCGGCGCGGAGCGTCTCGTCGAACCCCGTGGCCTGCGCGAGGGCGAGCGTCTCGGCGACCACGGCCTCGGGTGAACGCCGGGCCGGGCGGGCGTAGATGGTGCTCGTGAGCATGGTGCGGCCGGCCGCGCTGCGCGCCAGCCGCTCGACCAGCGGCAGCGGCAGCCGCCGGGAGATGTGCCGCATCGCGAGCAGCACCCCGAACGCGTAGCGCCGCTCGGCCCCCGACCAGAACCCGGCGGGAGACAGCGCGGTGACGGACCGTACGAGCTTCTCGCGGCCCAGTTCCAGGGCCAGCAGCCCGCCGAGGGAGTTGCCCGCCACGTGCGGTCGGTCCAGCTCCAGCGCCTCGCAGAACGCCCCGAACACGGCCGTCGTGGTGGCCAGGTCGTACGACAGCCCCTCGGGCAGCCCCGGCGACGCGCCGAACCCCGGCAGGTCGACGGCGATCACGTCCCGCTCGGTCGCCAGGATGTCCACCACCGGGTCCCAGGCCTGCCGGTGGTGGCCTATGCCGTGCAGCAGGAGCAGCGGCTCGCCGCGCCCCACGCGCGCGTAGGAGACGGTCACGGGCTGCGGCCCCCCGGCGGAGGGGACCTTGAAGGAGACGGTGGCGGACATGAGGGCTCCTTGACGGCGACTCACGGGGCTGAGGCGGTGACGCACGGCGGACGCGTCGTAGACAGCTTGTCAGCAATTGCTACTGACGGGTAGACCCCACTGGCCGGCAGGGCGCGCCGCACGCCCATATCGCCTGGACACCGACCGGCGTCTGCGTTGGGATGACTTCGTGGCCACTGACACTGAGACCGATGTCTTCGAAGAACACCGTCCCGTCCTGATGGGCGTCGCCTACCGGATGCTCGGGCGGGTCACCGACGCCGAGGACGTGGTGCAGGAGGCCTGGCTGCGCTGGTCGGCGGCCGACCGCAGCGACGTGCGTGAACCGCGCGCCTACCTGGTCCGTGTCACCACACGGCTGGCCATCGACCGGCTGCGCCAGGTCAAGGCGCGCGGCGAGACGTACGTCGGCCCCTGGCTGCCCGAGCCGTACGAGACCGACTTCGGCGACACCGTCCCCGACACCGCCGAACAGGCCGTCCTCGCCGACTCGGTCTCCCTCGCGGTCCTGGTCGTCATGGAGTCGCTGTCACCGCTGGAGCGGGCGGTGTTCGTCCTCAGGGAGGCCTTCGGCTACCCCTACGCCGACATCGCCGCCATGCTCGACCGCGGCGAACCCGCCGTACGGCAGCTCGCGGGGCGGGCCCGCCGGCACGTCGACGAACGACGGCCCCGCTACGACGTCGACCCGGTCCGGCGCCGCGATCTGACGGAGCGTTTCCTCGCCGCCGCGGGCGGCGGCGACCTGGAGGGGCTGATGGCGCTGCTCGCCCCGGACGTCCGCCTCGTCGGGGACAGCGGCGGCAAGACCAAGGCGCCGCTGCGGGTCCTGGAGTCGGCCGACCACGTGGGCCGCTTCATCGTCGGGGTCGCCGGAAAGGGCGTCCCGGACATCACCTGGCGCTTCCTGGAGCTCAACGGCGGGCCCGCGGTGCTCGTCCTGTCGGGCGGAAAACCCGACTCCGTCTTCCAGATGGACGTCCTGGACGGCCGCATCCAGTCCGTCTACATCATTCGCAACCCGGACAAGCTGCACACCCTGTCTGCCGCCTGAAGGCCTCATTAACGCTGTGTGGCTTGACGTCCGCGCGCCCCGCAGAGGATCGAGGATTGGTCTTGACCAAGGGTGGGGGTCGCCCTATGGTCGCAGAGAAGTGCAACAACCTTTAATAAACAAGGGCGCTAAAACGCCGCGGGACCACGGCGATTGCGGAGGACAGGGTGGGGACCACGCAGCTCGAATCGGTGCCGGAACCGAAGTACTGGCATCTCAAGACGGTGCTCAGTGAGGCACTGGACTCCGAATTCTCCGTGGGCGAGATCCTGCCCAACGAGCGCGATCTCGCCGCCCGTTTCGGCGTCGCCCGCGCCACGCTCCGCCAGGCCCTGGAGCAACTGGAGCTGGAAGGCAGGCTGCAGCGCCGCCGCGGTGTCGGCACGACCGTCGCCCCGCCGCGCGTGGGAGTGGCCGTCGGCACCGAGCAGCACGCCTGGCCCGGTGCGGCCGGCGACGACTGGCAGACCGTCGACTGCGCCGTCGCGGTGCCGCCCGCGTCCGTCGCCGATGCGCTCGGGACCGACCGCGAGCAGCCGGTGCACATCGTGCGCCGCTCCCGTGTGACCCACGGTCAGCCCGTCGCCGCCGAACTGCTGTACATCCCCGAGGTATCGGTGCCGGAGCTCTCCGCCATAGACGCTCCGTCCGGGGCGGCACGCGCGCGTGCCGTGCTGCGCGAACTGCAGCGCCTGGAGCTGGAGAGCCGGGAGAACGCCGTCGAGCTCGGCTCGGCCCGCGCCGACGACGCGAAGGAACTGGACCGTCTGCCCGGCGCCCCGGTGCTCGTCGTCACCACTCGCTACCTGGCCGGCGGCGGCACCGCAGCGGTCTCGGTGGCCACCTACCGCGCGGACACCTGCCGGCTGACCTTCGGGGACTCCGGCGCGGTGGAGATCCACGAGGGGCCGGAACGCCGGGCCTCCTGAACGGTACGGCGGTGCCCCGGCAAGACGACCCTGGCCCGCTCGCTCCTGGGACTGCTCCCGCCGACCGCGGGACGGGTC